>DAIUEA010000211.1:0-4123 GCA_036845365.1 Limnohabitans sp.
TAGAAAAGACAACACGGGCTACGACCTAAGAAACCTGTACATCGGTAGTGAAGGTACACTGGGCATAATAACGGCTGCAACCCTCAAGCTATATCCCCTGCCAGCAGCAAAACTGACCGCATGGGCAGCGGTTCCAAGCATTGAAAAAGCTGTCAAGCTACTCGGCTTAGCCCACCAAACTCTAGGGCCTGCATTGAGTGGATTTGAAATGATGGGACAATTTGCACTCGGCTTAGTGGATCAACACTTTCCCCAACTCCGGGTCCCTTTGTGGAAGAATAGCGCTTACTGTGTGTTGCTTGAGGCCTCTGACAGTGAATCTGAGGCTCACGCACGCGCGCAGTTCGAGGCTCTCATGCAAACTGCATTCACAGATGAAATTATCACTGATGCAGTGATAGCAGAGAGCATTTCCCAGGCAAAAGCTCTTTGGCTTATTCGAGAAAATATCACGATGGCACAAGCCGCTCAAGGCCTTAACATCAAACACGATATCTCCATACCGGTCTCCCGCATGGCAGAGTTTGTTGAGCGCACAGATTCACTCATCACTCAAAAAATAAGTGGCGCAAACATTGTCAACTTTGGTCACTTGGGTGATGGCAATTTGCACTACAACGTCCAAGCCCCCGTGGGCGTTAATTACAAAGATTTCTTAACCTTGTATGAGGACCAAATCAACACCCTGGTTTACGACAGCGTTAAGGAGTTCGGGGGCTCCATCTCTGCAGAGCACGGAGTGGGCAGTTTAAAGGTAGATACCCTCAAGCATTACAAAGATCCTACGGCACTTCAATTGATGAGGCTCATTAAAGGTGCTCTAGACCCCAAAAATTTAATGAATCCTGGACGGGTTATTCAGCTCCAATAATGACACTAAAATACCTGGTCTAAGGTGTGTGTGAACAATTTCTTTAAGATCTGAGCGTCTCAGTTGTTTTTTCAATTTCGCGCATTATTCTATTTTTTATTTATTTTTAAATGAATACTTCTCAACCCAAAGTCAGCTCCCCTAGCGATCAATATGAAGTGTTCATGAAACACGTGCTCACACACGGCGTTCAAAAAGAGGATCGAACCGGCACCGGTACTCAAAGTGTTTTTGGATACCAAATGCGCTTTAATCTGGAAAGTGGTTTCCCACTTGTGACAACAAAGAAAGTCCATCTCAAGTCCATTATTTATGAA
Source organism: Limnohabitans sp. (assembly GCA_036845365.1). Classification (GTDB taxonomy): domain Bacteria; phylum Pseudomonadota; class Gammaproteobacteria; order Burkholderiales; family Burkholderiaceae_C; genus Limnohabitans. Next base: position 1,189 of record DAIUEA010000211.1, read on the forward strand.
CTGCTCTGGTTCCTAAAAGGTGAGAGCAATGCAACATGGCTTCAAGAAAGGGGGGTCACCATTTGGGATGAATGGGCAAAAGAGGATGGTGATCTTGGACCTGTTTACGGCGTTCAGTGGAGGTGTTGGCCCACTCCAGATGGCGGCCATATTGATCAAATAGCAGATTTGATTAAGACCTTAAAAACAAATCCTAATTCAAGAAGAATGATTGTGAGCGCTTGGAATGTATCGGAGCTAGATAAGATGGCTCTTATGCCCTGCCACGCATTCTTCCAATTTTACGTGGCCCCCGCAGATCCAAGGGTCAAGGACTCCCGGCCCAAACTAAGCTGTCAGTTGTATCAACGCAGTGCTGATATCTTCTTAGGGGTACCGTTTAATATCGCAAGTTACGCCTTGTTAACCCACATGGTTGCACAGCAATGCAACATGGACGTGGGAGACTTTATTTGGACAGGCGGGGACTGCCACATCTACAGTAACCACAAAGACCAAGTCAACCTCCAACTATCCAGACAGCCCCACAATTACCCCAAACTCCATATCAAGCGCATTGCGCCCTCTATCTTTGACTATGAGTTTGAGGATTTTGAAGTTTTAGACTACATTCATCACCCCGCGATCAAGGCACCCGTGGCAGTTTGAAGTTTAAAGGGGGATGCATTGACGCAGAGCCCCAACTGTTTGTAACCCTTGTGTTTACGCTCTAAGGCCCAAGCGCCACAAACTGGTCAACTCGCGGGAGCGAGCGGCGTGAAAGGGGTCTAAGGGGTCATTAGTCTTGCGGTGCAAAGGTTTTATGTCTTGTCTATCTAGGACCTCTAAACCCGCTTGTGCAATCCAGTCTAAGAGCTCACCCTGAGCTCTGAGTCCCAAGAGCTCCGCAAAATTAGACATGATAAGCCACCCCTGTGCCCGCGGCAAAAGGTGGGAGGCCAGACCCTTCAAAAAGCCCAGCAACATGAGACTGTTAGGGTCAAAAACGGCGCTATCTACCGAGGTGCTTGTCGAACTAGGGAGCCAAGGCGGATTGCACACAATGAGGGAAGCTTTTTTGCCCTTTGGAAATAAATCAGCATTAACTACAGTAACTTTATTTTCTAACCCCAAATCCGACACATTCGACTTTGCGCAAATAACTGCTCTATCACTTTGATCAGTTGCAATAATTTGGTCTACACCCCGTTTGGCTAATATGATGGATAAAACACCGGTGCCGGTGCCAATATCAAAGGCGGTTGAATTTAGAGCGAGTGCTTGGGGCAAGGGTGCGTGGGCCAACAAGTCTAGGTACTCACCCCGCACGGGTGAGAAAACACCAAAATGGGGATGAATCTTAAAGGGTGTTACTCCCCTTTTTGAGAGATCAATTTGCACCCCCTTTTTTCTCCACTCAAAGGCGCTAACGACGCCCATCAACTCACGAAGAGAGACAATGTAGGGCGCTACATTTTCTCCGTAAGCCTGCCCACAGGCGTTCATTAGATTGGGCGCTCTTCTCAAATTTATCACATGATTGCTTTGAACGCTGATGAGCAGTCTGCCAAGAATTTCAGCTTTTGCTTTCTGAGAAAGCCTAAATTCTTCGTACTCCTCTTTGATGCCCGCACAGGCGTAGGTGTCAGAATTTAGGACTGTTTGAGGACTTAATTTTGCGTTCTCAGTAATTTTTTTCGCCGGCTTAGGAGAAAGTAATTTTTTAGCTTTTAGCTGCCTGTGGGCTTTATTTTTTTCAAACCGTCTTGACATCGCTTGAAGCAGTTGACGTGCATTTTGAAAATCCCCCCTCCACAAGAGCGAACAACCAGAGCTGGCCAATTTAAAGGCCTGATCTGCACTCAATGTGTCATCAACTTGTATTATTTGCTCTGGCACTTTAGAGCCGTTTTCCGATCGCCATTCAAACAGGCACCTCTCGCCGTTGATCTCTAATGGAATAATTTCTAAACTTGGCATATAAAAATTTGCTGCTTTAACTAGACAAGGCAAGTCTGCGGGAGAGTACGACGCTAAAGGAGCGGTTAATGAATTTTTCACACAGCAATAGAGACCAAGCACACGGGGGGAGTCGGTGAGGCTCAGCGCAGCAAAGGTGTGAGAAAATAGAGCAACTCAAGTTTTACCAACTAAGATGTCTCTCAATTTAATTTTCGCTCGCTCCAAAAACGGCGTAATCGGTCATAACAACACGCTACCTTGGCATCTGCCTGAGGACTTGGCGCATTTTAAGAATACCACAATGGGCAGTCCGGTGATTATGGGTCGAAAAACTTGGGAATCAATTCCAGAGAAATTTCGCCCGTTACCCGGCCGATTAAATTTAGTCCTTAGCCGCTCTTTAAAGCTTGATATCAAAGGGGTCAAGGTGGTTCGTAGTGTGCAAGAGGCCATGACTGAGGTTGATGCGCAAGCAGATGTATGGGTTATTGGAGGGGCTGAGGTTTACGCGCAGTGCATAGAGATTGCAAAAAGCGCAGTCGTCACTGAGATTGATGCTGATTATGAGGGCAACGCCAAAGCGCCCGAGTTTGGCTCAAATTGGGTAGAGCGCACACGTACCCGTCATAATGCTGCAAACGGTTTGGTTTATAGTTTGGTTTATTTAGACAACACAGGAGTACCATAACATGTCAGACGAAGGCTTTGAAGTACACGGCCCCCATGATCACGCAATTGAGCATGCGAGCACATCCTCTTCCCACAGCACTGGGCAAAGTATGACTGCTCAAATTGCTATGTTCACAGCCATTATTGCTACCTTCGGGGCAATTTTTGGATACATGGCAGGCGCAACACAGGCAGATGCTGGACTGTTTAAAAACAACGCTGCTCTTATCAAAACAGAAGCGTCAAACCAATGGAACTACTACCAAGCCAAGAGCAGCAAACAAAATTTGTGGGAATTGGCTCTTGATTTAGCACCCAGTAAAAG
>DAIUEA010000212.1:0-4107 GCA_036845365.1 Limnohabitans sp.
GGGCTGGGGTGCAGTGCGCATGACTCTAACCAAGTCGCCCGTCATACGGGTAAAGTTGAGGAGCTCGGGCATACTCATCTTTGTAAGGGGTCCAATAATTTCGTGGACATCTCCACCACTGCAAAAGTTACCCCCTGAGCCGTGGATCACAACGACTCTAACATCCTTTGAATAACGTAGGTTTTGAAATAAATCCCTAAGCTCCGCGTAAGAGTCGAAGGTAAGGGGATTTTTACGCTCGGGTCTATTTAGTGTGATGATTCCCACACCGCTTTTCACAGCCCAATCAAAGTGTTTGGATTTGTAGGTCGCCGTGTTTTGATAGTGGTTGTTCATTGGGTTGGTCTGCGGCATAAAATGGTTCATAAAGCTTCCGTAAGGGTGGAGGTATCAGGGCCAATTAGTTGTTGAAGTGCAGTGTGTTTGACCTGAGCAAGTAGCTTGTGAAGAGTTTGGATCTCTTTTTTACCCAGCCCTTCAAAGGACTCCAATATCCATATTTCGTGAGCCTTGGCCATTTGGTTGAAATAGGTCTTACCCGCCTTAGTGAGCTGAATTTTCCAGGATCTGCGGTCTCCCTCTACGTCTACTCTTTGGACCCATCCCTCAGACACAAGCTGATCTGTTATGGCCGTGATGTTTCCCCCGCTCACCATGAGTCTTTTTGAGAGGTCCACCATTTTTAAGCCACTTGGAGATTTCTCAAGTTGAGCCATCAAATCAAAACGGGGCAAAGTTGTATCAAACTCCAAGCGAAGACCCAATCGCACCCTCTTCTCGATCAGTTGTGTACATGTCAAAAGCCTAAGCCAAAGTCTTAACTGATCAGGGTGCTCTGCGTGAACGCGGCTCTCTAAGTCAATGTTAGTTGAAGTAGTGGGGGTCATCTTTTATGCAAAGTTTATTGTTGAGTTGTCAATAATCTATACAGTTGGTCACGCCCACTTAAGTAGGGAAGTGGCCACTCGATGTCCCGAGACCCCAGCTTCGCTGCTTCGTGAAGCGTCCAAGCAGGATCTGCCAAATGTGGTCTGGCAACTGCGCAAAGGTCTGCTCGTCCTGCAGCAATGATGCTATTGACCTGATCTCCGTTTGAGATCGCACCTACCGCAATCGTTGCAATACCTACCTCGTTTTTTATTCGGTCAGCGAAAGGTGTTTGGTACATACGGCCGTAAACGGGCTTGGCATCCCTAGTCGTTTGACCTGAGGAGACATCTATTAAATCGCACCCCGCTTGCTTAAACAATCTTGAGATCACAACTGCGTCATCATCTGTGTTACCCCCCGGGGCCCAGTCATGGGCAGATATTCTCACACTCATCGGTAAATGCGCGGGCCAAACAGCCCTCATGGCTTTAAACACCTCAAGTGGATACTGACACCGGTTTATTAAGTTGCCACCGTATTTGTCTAGCCTTAAATTGGTAAGAGGGGAGATAAATTCAGATAAGAGATACCCATGAGCGCAGTGCAACTCTAGCCAATCAAAGCCAGCCTCGGCGGCGAGCTTTGTTGAACGCACGAACTGAGCCTTCAGGGCCTGCATATCGTCCTCGTTCATTGCGCGGGGCACTTGATTTTGAGGACCGTAGGGCACTGGACTTGCCGCTATCAGGGGCCAATTCCCACCCAAAATAGGTTCATCCATATGTTCCCACCCAAGTTGGGTAGAACCTTTTGCACCGCTGTGTCCGAGTTGAATACCGATGTGAGTTTTTTGCTGATGTACGAAATCTGTGATTTTCTTAAAAGCAAGCATCTGCTGTGTGCTCCAAAGTCCAGGACAACCCACTGAGATCCGTCCCTCAGGCGTTGGGCTTGTCATCTCAACCATGACCAGGCCAGCACCGCCCACTGCGCGAGCGCCTAAATGAACCAGGTGAAAGTCGCCCACCACCCCGTCTAATGCGCTGTAAGTTGCCATGGGGGATACGACGACTCGGTTTTTAAGGACTACCTCTCTGACCTTAAAGGGCATAAGCATTGGGAGTATGCCCCTGGTTTTGTGTGAATATACTGGATCAAGGGAATTTGTCTGCTTCGCATTTTTATCTGTTAACCAATACTCAAAGCAATCCAACCAATTTTTATCCCTAAGTCTCAAATTCTCGTGACTGATCCTTTGAGAGCGCGTAAGAAGTGAGTAAAAGAACTGTTCTATATCTAAGTGCGTATAGCGCTCAACGTTTTCAAACCAAGCGGTTGAGTTTCTTGCGGCATTTTGAATCTTTAGCACCTCAACACTTCTTCTTTTCTCATACGCGTTCAACACGTCTTCAAGGGGTTGAGCTGAATGAAGTTTAAAAGTTTGTGCCAAATCTATTGCATCTTCGAGCGCTAATTTTGTACCACTGCCGATTGAGAAGTGAGCAGTGTGAGCGGAGTCACCCATTAAAACTATAGGCACACTCTTCGCGCCCATATTCTCCCAGTGGACCCAGTTTTTGCAAATTACGCGGGGGAAATTAATCCAAATTGCTGATCCCCTCAGATGTGTGGCGTTAGATATCAATTTATGGCCGTCTAAATATTTTGAAAATAATTTTTCACAAAACTCGATTCCATCCTCTTGACTCATTTGATCAATTGCGTGCGCCCTCCAAACCGACTCCGGCGTCTCTACTATGAACGTAGAAGTATCCTCGTTGTATTTGTAGGCATGTATTTGAAACCATCCGTGCTCCGTTTTCTCAAATGCGAATGTAAATGCATCAAAGACTTTATGCGTTCCAAGCCAAACAAATCTGCAGTTTCTAACATCAATATCTGGTTTGTAAGTTTCAGCAAACCGGTTTCTAATTTTGCTATTGAGCCCATCACAAGCAATCACCAGATCCGGAAGATACTGCGCAGTAACTTGGTCTAAATCATTAATATCAGTCTCATATTTCAAAACGACCCCAAGTGCTTCACACCGTTCTTGCAAAATGTTGAGGAGATTTTTCCTGCCTATTCCGCAAAATCCGTGTCCACTTGAACGGGCACTGCGGCCTTTGAAAAATAATTCAATATCATCCCAGTGATTAAAGGCGAGGCTGATTTGTTGACCCGTGACAGGGTCAGCCTTAATCAAATTAGCAAGTGTTTGATCGCTTAAGACTACACCCCAACCAAAGGTATCGCCTGGACGGTTTCTCTCTAAGATAGTTATTTCTAGCATTGGATTTTGAAGTTTCATCAAAATCCCAAAATAAAGACCTGCAGGTCCACCACCGATACAAAGTATTTTATTCATATGCATATTATTTAAGCTTAAAGCATATAAAGTCAATCTATTCGATACCCTTTGGCATAAGTGTTAACCCTCGAGCTCTTGTACGATCAGCTTAGACGCTCAAGCTTGGTGCGTTCAACGTGAACTGCATTACTATAAAATCAAAGCCGCATTTAACCGTAAGTAATTGCTTAAGGAAATAGGGCCCAAGCGCACTGAGACATAGCGCTTAAAATATCACAAGAATATTTATTTAAACTTTATACCCCTGCATATGAATTCTCCCCTTCACGCTCTCATCACAGGTGCAACCAGTGGGATTGGGCTCTCACTTGCGCGTTCCTTTTTGCAGGAGGGTTACAGGGTAAGCGTTTGTTCAAGATCTGCAAAAACTAAATCCCACTTATTTGCCCCGGAGCTAAAAGCAAACAACGTCCAGCTGATAGATATGGATGCGACCTTAAGACCAGATGTCGAGTCTGCATTCAAAGAGGCCAAAGCAGGGTTTGGATCGGTCTCAGTGCTAATCAACAATGCGGGACAGGCCTTGAGCGAGACATTCGAGAAGTCCACTGCCGAGTTGCTTACAAACTTAATGTCTACCAACTTATTGAGTGTTTTTAATTGCTCTCAAGTAGCCTTGAGGGACATGAAGTCAAATCATTTTGGAAGAATCATCAATATAGCAAGCACAGCCGGGCTTATTGGTTACACCTACACAAGTGCTTACTGTGCTTCAAAGCACGCTGTTATTGGTTTGTCCAAATCTCTTGCACTAGAACTTGCTAAGTCAGGCATTACAGTCAACTGCATTTGCCCTGGATTTACGGACACGCCTCTTTCAGAGCATGCCATCAAAAACATCGCGACGAAAACTCAAATGTCCTTAG
>DAIUEA010000213.1:0-4103 GCA_036845365.1 Limnohabitans sp.
CTCTTTGAGCTCCGCTAAAGCGGCGTCTAAGTCCAGCAGCGTTTTGGGGGAGAGGGTTCTTGGCAAACTTTGAGCCAAGGCCTGTGCAGCTTGGTCCGTTGGAGCAGCGTGGCCTGTGTGATCATCCCCTTCCTCAAGTCGGGAGTTTGAATCCTTTTTGGACATATCAGTCATTGCAGTTCGACTCAATCAATTCTTTTACCAAACCCACGTCGCGAGGCAAATTGAGCACTTTTTTAGGGAGCAACTCTATGCCCTCAAATTTAGAGGGTCTGGGAGGCTCTTGACCCAGAGCTTCCACAATGGTTGATGCAAATTTGATGGGCAGCGCCGTTTCAAGCACCACCATAGGAGTGCCACTTTGGGCAACGCGTCTACCCACCCACAACCCGTCTGCGGTGTGAGGATCAATTATTTGATGGTGGACTCTAAACACATCGCGGATTGTTGCAACTCTGGTCTCATGCGTGCTTTTGCCGCTTATGAAACCGTATTTCTCTTTGATCTGACTAAACAAAGGATTTTTACTTAAATCAAAAAAACCTTTTTCAGAGATTTGTTGATCAAACAAAGACTTGGTGAGTTCAGTGTCGCGAAGCAAAAGATCAAACACGAAGCGCTCGAAATTACTGGCCTTAGAGATATCCATTGAAGGACTCGTCGTCTCGTGCGTATTGACGCTTGAGCGAACTGTGTAAACGCCCGTTTTAAAAAACTCATCCAGCACATCGTTCTCGTTGGTTGCAACAACCAATTGATCGATTGGTAGGCCCATCATTCGCGCAACGTGTCCCGCACAGACGTTGCCAAAATTGCCGCTCGGCACTGAGAAGCTGATTTTCTGGCCCAAACTAAACCCGGTTTGTGAAAGAACCTGAAAGTAGCCTGCAAAATAGTAAACAACCTGAGCCAGCAACCTGGCCCAGTTAATAGAGTTGACGGTGCCGATTGAATACTTGGACTTAAAAGCAAGATCACCCGAGACTGCTTTAACAATGTCTTGGCAATCGTCAAAGACTCCTTCGATTGCGATATTAAATATGTTCTCATCTTGCAGACTAAACATCTGCGCCTGCTGAAAAGCGCTCATTCTGTCTTTGGGGCTGGTCATAAAAACCCTCACTCCTTTTTTCCCCCTCATCGCATACTCTGCTGCGCTCCCCGTGTCCCCAGAAGTAGCGCCTAAGATATTAAGTCGCTTGCCAGTTCTGGATAGCTGATATTCAAACAAATTGCCCAGCAACTGCATCGCCATGTCTTTAAAAGCAAGGGTCGGACCGTTGGAGAGGCCCTGGATAAATAGTCCCTCCTCCAAAGCCCTTACGGGTGCAATTAACGTGCTTGCAAAAACTTCCTCGGTGTAAGTCCTCAAACACAGCGCTTTGAGGTCGTCCGCATCTATGTCATCCACAAAAAATTTGAGCACCTCAAAGGCTAAATTTGCATAACCCTCATTATCAAAAGTTGTGCGCAAGCGGCTCAAATCCTGTACGCTCAAACTAGGGTATCGCTCGGGCAAATACAACCCTCCGTCTGGGGCAAGCCCTTCCAAAAGAATTTCACAAAACTGCCGCGGCGCCCCCCCAGAGCGAGTCGATATGTAACGCATCAAGAGAGATCTTCCTTTCTAATGCGCACAATGGGTGCGAGAACAGATTTGAGGGATTGGATTTGGGTCATTGCTGCGTTCATATCTGCCTCCAAACAAGTATGGGTCAAAATAATAAGATCCGTCTCTTGCTTAGACTCTGCAGTGGGCCTTTGAAGCACAGCGTCAATACTGATGTCAGTCTGCGCCAAAATGCCAGTTATTTTGGCCAGCACCCCCGTCTCATCAGCCACCACAAGTCTTAAGTAATAACTGGTCCGTACCTCTGGCATTGACAAAATAGATAAACTGCTCATCGAATCCGGTTGGAACGCGAGGTGGGGCACTCGGTTAAGGGGGTCTGCCGTCATTAAGCGGGTTACATCTACCAAATCGGCAATCACAGCGCTGGCAGTGGGCTCACTACCCGCTCCTTTGCCGTAATAAAGAGTGGTGCCCACGGCGTCTGCTTGGATCATGACCGCGTTCATGGCGCCTTCAACATTGGCTATTACTCGCTTGATTGGAACCAAACACGGGTGCACTCTAAGCTCGATACCCTCGCCTTCAGCCAAATTCTCACGGCGAACGCGTTTGGTGATGCCCAATAGCTTTATTCTGTAGCCCAGTTGCTCAGCGTAGCGAATGTCTTGTGCTTGAAGCTTGGAGATACCCTCAACATACGCTTTATTAAATTGCACGGGTATGCCAAAAGCGATTGCGGACATGATCGTTGCTTTGTGAGCCGCGTCCACACCCTCTATGTCAAAAGTGGGGTCTGCCTCCGCGTAACCCAACTCTTTAGCGGCTTTAAGTGCCGTATCAAAAGCCATTCCTTTGTCGCGCATTTCAGACAAGATGTAATTGGTTGTGCCGTTGATGATTCCTGCAATCCACTCAATCCGATTGGCCGTTAATCCTTCGCGCAAAGCTTTAATAATGGGGATACCCCCGGCAACAGCTGCCTCAAAGCAGATCATTACGCCGCGCTTGTGAGCTGCTGCAAATATCTCAGTCCCGTGCACCGCAATCAGGGCTTTATTCGCAGTCACGACGTGTTTGCCTGCTTCAATGGCTGCTAAAACCAAATCCTTTGCGACCGTGTAACCACCAATCAACTCAATAACGATGTCAATGTCTGGGTTGGCAATCACTTCTTTGGCGTCACCGACCACTTTTACGCTCTCACCAACAAGACCTTTGGCGCGCTTTGTGTCTAAGTCTGCAACCACTGTGATCTCGATCCCGCGTCCTGCGCGGCGTTTGATCTCCTCTTGGTTACGCCTGAGGACCTCAAAGGTACCTCTTCCTACGGTTCCAATACCGAGTAATCCAACTTGAATGGGTTTCATTTTGCGTGCTGAGCTCTGTAGTTTTGTAAAAATTTTGCTATTCGCCCAATAGCCTCTCTGAGGTCATCCTCGTGGGGGAGAAAGACAATCCTGAAATGATCCGGATTTTTCCAGTTAAAGCCTGTTCCCTGTACCAAAAGTACTTTGGTCTCATTTAATAGCTCAAAAATAAATTTTTGATCATCCTGAATGGGGTAAATGGCTGGATCGAGTTTGGGAAACATGTAAAGCGCCGCTTTTGGTTTTACACAGCTCACACCCGGTATTGCTGTGATGAGCTCATATGCAATGTCCCTTTGCCTTCTGAGTCTGCCGCCCTCTTTAATAAGATCGTTTATGGTTTGATACCCGCCCAGTGCAGTCTGAATAGCCCATTGGCCAGGCACATTTGCACACAAACGCATGGAGGAGAGCATATTGAGACCCTCAATGTAGTCTTTTGCTGCTTTTTTCTCACCCGACACGATCAACCAACCCGCACGGTAGCCACAAGAGCGGTAACTCTTGGACAAAGAGTTGAAGGTGAGCGTTAAAACGTCCGTAGATAAACTTGCAATTGCAGTGTGGCGCACACCGTCATATAAAACCTTGTCATAGACTTCATCCGCGAAGATCACGAGTTGATGTTCTCTAGCAATTTGAATAATCCCCTTCAAAAGCTCATCAGAGTAAAGCGCCCCCGTAGGATTGTTGGGATTGATAACGACAATGCCTTTGGTGTTGCTGTTAATTTTTGAGCGAATATCCTCCAAATCCGGCATCCAATCATTTTCCTCCCTGCATGAGTAGTGTACGGGTGTGCCCCCAGAAAGAGAGACCGCAGCGGTCCATAGCGGGTAATCGGGAGAGGGGATGAGCAGCTCGTCGCCGTCGTTTAGCAGCCCATTGGTTGCCATCACAATCAACTCACTTGCACCGTTACCCAAATAGATATCATCTAGGACAACGCCCTTGATGCCTTGCTCTTGGGTGTAGTGCATAACGGCCTTACGCGCGGCAAAAATACCTTTACTATCTGAGTAAGCGGCTGCGTGAGGGAGATTGCGAATCATATCCTGCTGAATTTCATCGGGCGCATCAAAACCAAATACAGCTAAATTTCCGATGTTGAGCTTGATAATCTTTTGTCCCTCATCCTCCATCACACGAGCACGGTCCATCAC
>DAIUEA010000214.1:0-4088 GCA_036845365.1 Limnohabitans sp.
GATTCATGGCCTTAAAAAAGCTGTGGAAAACCTTGGTGCAGGTTTAGCACTGAATTTGAACTTTGATTGGAGAGAAACCCATGTCAGATCATAAAGTTTGGCCGACAGGTTTAACTGAGGCTGAGTCTGAGGAGCTTCACAGACACATCATCCAAGGAACACAATTCTTTGGCATGATTGCTGCCTTTGCTCACCTTTTGGCGTATATCTATTCGCCTTGGCTTAAATAAACGGAGGTACCTAAAATGATTTATGGAAAAATTTGGTTGGTGGTCAAGCCCTCAGTTGGCGTTCCACTCATTATTGGAGCCGTAGCAGTTGCATCATTTGCAGTGCATGTGGCTCTTGTGACCAACACAACTTGGGTGAAAGCCTTCCTAAACGGAAACGCTGACAAAGTTGCTGTGACCGCTCCAGCGGCTTCAAAATAGCTGCAGGTTAAACACACGGATCAAGACTTGGTGTTGATCCGTGTGTTTTTTGGTCTTATGGTCTTATATAGGTAAGGCTAGTAAAACCACACTGACCGCAATAGAAATTATTAATCTATGAGCACCAGTACATACTCAAAAAAACTGTTGAATTCTTGGCTACAAAAAGGAACTCAGTTTTTACCGTTCTCGGACGCTGCCTCCGTTGATCTTCCCCTATCTAGGCTTCTTAGGCTTTCTCTTTTTCAAGTCTCAGTAGGAATGGCACTTGCCCTGCTGATCGGAACTCTTAACCGCGTGATGATAGTTGAGTTGAATGTACCTGCCTCATGGGTCTCTGTCATGGTAGCGATGCCCATTGTTGTGGCGCCCTTTAGGGCTTTGATTGGATTTAGCTCAGACACACATCAATCTGCCCTTGGGTGGAAACGAGTACCTTATATTTGGCGGGGTACTCTCGTTCAATTTGGCGGTCTTGCCATAATGCCTTTTGCCTTGCTGGTGTTATCCGGACAAGGTCACGCCTCGGAGGCTCCCCTTTGGATTGGCCATCTTGGGGCGGGTGTTGCGTTTTTATTAGTGGGCGCTGGGCTGCACACTACACAAACAGCCGGCCTGGCGTTGGCAACCGACCTGGCTCCCGAGGAGTCAAGACCCAAGGTGGTTGGGCTCATGTATGTGATGCTTTTAATTGGCATGATGATTAGCGCCGTTGGGTTTGGAGCTTTTTTAAGCGACTTTAGCCCGGGACGTCTGATTCAGGTCATTCAGGCATCTGCAATTTTAACTCTCGTGTTGAATGTGAGCGCTCTTTGGAAACAAGAACGCAGAGTCAGGGTCCCTGACAGCAGACGAGTCAAATCAGAGAATTTCAAGGAGTCTTGGAATCGTTTTTGTTACGGCGGACAAGCAATAAGGCGTTTAGTTGCGGTTGCACTTGGAACTATCGCTTTTAGCATGGAGGATATTTTGCTTGAACCTTACGGGGGAGAGGTCTTGCATCTAAGCGTTGGTGTAACCACTGCGCTTACAGCGACTCTTGCAATTGGGGGATTGGTTGGATTTGCATTGGCGTCCAACATTTTGAGTAAAGGTTTTGACCCCTTTAAGATGGCAAGCATTGGTGCGTTAGTTGGACTTCCCGCTTTCATAGGCGTTATCGTGTCTGGACAAGTTGAATCGACAATTGTTTTTGCGACGGGTATATTATTCATAGGCGTTGGCGGAGGACTCTTTGGTCACGGTACATTGACGGCTACCATGAATTTTGCGCCACCAGGTCAAAGCGGCTTAGCTTTAGGAGCGTGGGGTGCTGTGCAAGCAACTGCAGCTGGCTTTGCGATTGCAGCAGGGGGAATCATTAGAGACGTGGTTGACTCTGTTTACTGGGCACCTCTTGGTTATGAGGCCGTTTATTTCATTGAAATAGTCATGCTATTTTTAACTGTAGTTGCGATGGCGCCTTTGATCAGAAAAAGTCCACCCCTAGTTCAGGTTTAATTCTTGTCAAGTAAAATCAACCTTGATCTATCTTTAACCACTCTTTATTAACCAAGGAAATAATATGCGTAACCACATCGGGGCTCTTCTAATGATCATTTGGGTAGTATGTGTCGTATTTTGGATGCTCAATCAGTTCCACAAAAGCAATTTGCGCAGAGACTATCCTGATCATAAATTCAAGTAATTGAGGCTGCTAATCTTAAGATTGTTTTAAACCCCTCACGCATGACAGATCTACTTCTTGATTGCTCACTTAATCTAGCTGTTCTTGCTGTTCTTTTGGGTAGTTGGGTTTAAGAATGAAGTGTTTTATTTCCCTCTTCGCTGGTAGGAGTCAACAAATTACCTCTGATGGACTCCATTCCTAATGGAGTTGGTAAATCATCAATATCTCGCAGGGGGTAATGGTAGTAAGACAGTAGCAGGTAAAGCATATTGCGCAAAAGCTTTCATTGAGCGTGTGCACGAAAGATTGCTAGGTTTAAGTTTTTTTACCAACGCTCACTTGATAGTTTGTTTGGTTTTATTAAATAAATGTCAGTTAGTCAGTAATTTAGGTCAGTCAAAAAAGGAAAATATTATGGATTCATTAATGAGTTACGAAAAGGTTAAAAAATTTGTAGACACAAAAGCTTTGGTTTTTATAGCTCTTTTATTTATTGGTTTTTGCGGATTTTTTACCATGGCATATTGGATCAGTTTCATGAACATGGGGTGATCATTAGACCATCACCCTTCTCAACTGCGGCTTTAATGCCGCAGGTAGTTGGAGGGGGGGGGCGTGAGTTCAAAATCCGTTGAGAATCACAGTTTCCCAATTCAACACCGTGGCAATTGAAACCCAGATTAGGTAGGGCACGACAAGGGCGGAGGCCAACCTAGACGTGCTCCATTGAAATACGATCAGTGACAAGACAGATATCCAGAGGAAGAAACATTCAATTAGCGACCAATCGGGACGATGCAACTGAAAATAAAGAACCGTCCAACAAACATTTAAGACTGCGTTCACCAAGTAAAGAGATAAAAACAGCACCCTCTTTTTGTGGCTATATGCTGCGTTCCAAGAAAGCCAAGCAGAAGCGGCAGCAAGAGAAAATATAGCTGTCCATATAAGCCCAAACGCAGCATCAGGGGGTTTCCAGCCGGGCTGTTTGAGCTGAAAGTACCAGTCATCCAAATTTGTCAGCACAGCTCCTGTGCTTGCCACTAAAACGCTGGCGACAACACATATGATCAAAGACTGCCAGCGACGTAGAAAGTTCATATATTTAAATTGTAAAAATGACTCAACTGAAATTCTATCTTAACACTTGGCCGTACTTCGCGTGCTCTCAGCAATTGACTTACTTAGGTACCTAGATCGAATTAAACTTTTATTGAACTCTGGCTAAGAGCTCAAAGTTTATGAGCATCAAGAAATTCCTCAACTACCTTTAATGCTATTTTGGGGTTCTCCTCCTGCAAAAGATGACCCGCCCTAGGTAAAACAACTGTTTGAGAATGAGACAAGACTTTCGCATAATCTTCTGAGTTGGCGCTTGGAATCATTTGATCCCTCTGCCCCCAAAGTAATAAGGTGGGTGCCGTTATTTTTTTGAGTCGCTCCACAGGATCGGTGGTGACTGTTTGACGCATACGCTGAAGAATGGCCTGCCTCACACTGGGGGCCCTGAGCAAATCATAATAACGATTTAAAAGGTGATCGCTAAGTTCAGAAGCATCAAAAAAAGCAGGCTCAAGACTCATCTTAACCAAGAACTTTGGCATGACAAACTGAATCACATCTCCAATCAAACCGACATCGTACGGTTTTTTCCCTAAAGCTTGGCCCCGAATGGGAAAACCGTCCGGAGCTACCAGTATCAAGCGTTGAACTTGTTGTGGATACAAGCTTGCAAAGTTCCATGCAATCTTGCCACCCATTGAATGCCCGATAACGGTTGATTGATTCACACCCATTGCATTCAAAAAATCCTTTACTCGCTCAACATCTGCCGTATCCGAATAGTCATGCCCGGGGCTGGCACCGGTTAGGCCAAAGCCGGGTAAATCGAGCCTGATCACGCGGTAGTTTCTCTCAAGACCCTTTGCCCATTCCTCCCAAGTATGCAAACTTGAGCCAAAGCCGTGAAGCAACACCAGCACGGGTGC
>DAIUEA010000215.1:0-4058 GCA_036845365.1 Limnohabitans sp.
ATCGAAAAATAGATTCTGTATTAGCCGTACTAAGCCCCATTAACGGGCAAGTGGTCACGCGCAACGCGCAACCCGGACTCCTTGTTCAACCAGGTAATGCGCCTGCTCCCTACGTTGTGGCAGATGTTGTGAATAAATGGCTCATCATCAACGCCTCTGAAGAAGACAGCACAAAACTGCACGTGGGCCAAGATTTGGAGGTTAACGTTCCAGTACTGCCCAATGAATCCTTTAGAGGAAGAATTAAAGTGGTTGGCTCAGTCGTTGACCCAAGCACACGCACAGTTTTAGTAAGAGCTGATGTAAGTGATCCTAAAAAGATTCTTCGCTCAGGTATGTACGCCACCTATTTAGTGAAAGGTGATAACGTCGTCAAAGGCATCGGTGTGCCTGAGGACGCCCTAGCTAGAGAGGGTGACGGCACTTCGTCCATTTGGGTGACTGAGGATGGACGACGTATGTTTAAGAGGACGGTAACTCTAGGACTTAAATCAAACGGGTTGGTTCAAATAACCAATGGACTAAAAGAGGGGGAGAGGGTTGCTACCACGGGAGCAATCTTCCTAAGCAATATGTTAGAGATAGATAAGTGAGTTTTTTGTACCTTAAATTCTAAAAAAACTGACTGTCTTTTCATCCCATCATAACTTAATAGAGAAATACCTGTGATTAAGTCTCTCATTGCTTTTGGTCTCTCCCGCCGCCCAATTATTATGTTGGCTCTGTTGGTATTCGTAGGTGCAGGGCTTATGGCTTTTACGAACCTTAACATAGAAGCTTACCCTAATCCCGCTCCTGTGATATTGGAGATTACTGCACAAGCTCCCGGACTCTCGGCTGAGGAGATGGAGAAGTACTACACCATTCCAATGGAGATTGGTCTTTACCCTACACCTGGAATTGACAACATACGCTCTACCTCCTTTTACGGCTTGTCTTTTGTCCGGGTGACTTTTAAATACGGAGTAGACTTTTATTTTGCTTATTCTCAAGCGGGCATCAGTCTTCAACAAAATGTGAACTTACCGGGTAATTTGGTTCCAACAATTCAGCAATCAAGTCTCGTTGGCGAAATCTATAGATACCAATTGGTTGGGCCCAAGGACTTTGGAATTACCAACCTCAGGACCGTTCAAGAATGGATCGTCTCAAGACGTCTGAGTACCATCGCTGGTATAGTTCAGGTCAACAGTTGGGGGGGAACCACAAAGGAGTTTCAGGTCCAAGTTGATCTGCCTAAGCTGCAGGCCTATAACATTACTCTTCCACAAATCGTATCCGCTCTTGGGAACTCTAATTTAAACGTGGGTGGACGAGAGATCTCATTTGGTCAACAGTCTGTAAATATTCGCGGAGTTGGATTAATCAACACCGGCGGGGATGACGACATCACCAAAGGATACAGAACGAAAGATATTGAAAACGTTGTACTAGCTCAAACAAACGGGGTGCCAATCAGGGTTAAAGATATTGGAAAAGTGGTTGTGGGTTTCGTGCCTAGGCTTGGTATAGCGGGGAAAGATAAAGAGGATGATGTGGTTGCCGCTATTGTGGTGATGGCACGCAACCAGCATACCAACAATATGATTCCAAAAGTTAAAGCCATGATGGAGTCTTTGAACACGGATGGCAGTTTACCCCCAGGTGTTAAGGTGGTCCCCTACTATGACCGATCTGGCTTGGTGGGCGTTACAACGCATACAGTTTTAGAAAATTTAGTGGTGGGTTGTCTATTGGTATTTTTTATTCAATGGATATTCTTGGGCGATATTAGAAGTGCAATTATTGTCGGAGTTAATATCCCTTTTGCACTGCTTTTCAGTATTATTATTTTGGTGATAAGGGACGAGGATGCGAATTTATTATCAATAGGCGCAGTCGACTTTGGAATTATTGTTGACTCAGCAGTTATTCTTGTAGAAAATATATTTAGAAATTTTCAAGGTAATCAAAAACACCTTTTACAAGATCTTGCAGCTGGAAAATTAAATGTAGACCCCTCCATCGGCGACGGAGACGGAGAGTTAACCCCTCCCTGGTCGGATCGGTTGAAGATGATATTCATAAGTGCCTGCCAGGTTGATAAAGCAGTTTTGTTCTCTGTGGCCATTACTGTTGCAGCCTTTATACCCTTGTTTACTATGCAAGGCGTTGAGGGTCAAATTTTTGGTCCAATGGCTAAAACTTATGCCTACGCTTTATCTGGCGCTTTAATTGCTACGTTCACAATTACTCCGGTGCTCGCCTCTTTCATGCTGCCCGAGCATATCGAGGAAGTAGAGACAATTATCGTCAGAGGCTTGAGAAAACTATACGAACCCGTCCTCCATTGGTCGCTCATAAACCGTAAGCTGGTCATGACTATTGGCGGGGCGTTTATGGTGTTTACGGTCATATTAGGAGCTAGACTGGGGTCAGAGTTTTTGCCCGCCCTAGAGGAGGGTAATTTATGGATTCGTGCTGCCATGCCCATGACCATGTCTTTAAATGCGGGCACAGAGCCGGCTGCAAAGATGAGAGAAATATTACTCAGGCACCCTGAGGTTCTAACTGTCGTCTCTCAGCACGGGCGTCCCGATAACGGAAGCGACGCATCTCCTTTTTCCAATGTTGAACTCTTCGTACCTTTAAAGCCCTATGATGAGTGGCCCAGCGGAGAGACAAAGGAGCAACTCGTTGCTGCCGTGCAAAAAGAATTTGATAATGAATTACCGGGTATCGTTTTTAATTTTTCGCAGTATATTCAAGACAACGTGGAGGAATCGCTTTCTGGCGTAAAGGGTGCAAACTCTGTAAAAATTATCGGACCGAATTTGGAACATCTTGAAAAATATGCTGTTCAAATACGCGATTTGATGACCAATGTCAGGGGCGTTGAAGATCTAGGTATTTTTAATGTGATGGGGCAACCCAATTTGAATATCAAAATTGATCGTGAGAAAGCGGCTCGTTATGGCTTAAATACGGGTGACATCAACACGGTCATTCAAGCCGGCTTGGCCGGGGCAAGTGCAACAACAGTGTTGGAGGGACCAAGGCAGTTCAATTTATCAGTTCGAATGTCAGAGCCATACAGAAATCAAATTGACAAAGTTAAGCTCTTAAAAGTGGGCTACCAAACCGCCAATGGCTCAATCACTTACATACCTCTTGGTCAATTGGCAGACATTACTTTAGACACGGGTGTGTCTTATGTCTATCATGAATCAACTGCTAGATATATTCCTATTAAGTTTAGTGTGCGCGGCAGAGATTTAGGGGGAACTGTTGCAGAGGCTCAAGAGGTTATAGAAAAAAATATAAAACTAGAAAGAGGATACAGAATAGTTTGGGCCGGTGAATTTGAGGATCTACAAAAAGCACAGGCAAGACTGGTTTTAATAGTGCCACTGAGTATGGCGCTTATCGTGATACTTTTGTTTTGCTTGTTCAACTCCTGGCGTGATAGTTTTTTAGTCCTTGCAGGACTACCCTTTGCAATAGGTGGGGGAATAATGGGTCTTTCGATCTCTGGTTTAGATTTCAGTATTTCTGCGGCAATTGGTTTCATCTCTTTGTTTGGAATCACCATCATGAACGGCATTTTGATGACCACCTACTTTAACCAGACCTTTGCAAGCACGGATCAAAATGTGATTGACTCAATGTTTCACGCAGCAAGTCAAAGGATGCGGCCCATGTTGATGACGGCATGGTCCGCATGCATAGGTCTATTTCCCGCTGCAGTCTCCCACGGGATCGGAAGTCAGGTCCAAAAACCCTTGGCAACAGTGGTCGTGGGTGGCTTACTCATTGGGCCCATTATGCTTTTAGTTGTCGTTCCAGCCTTATGTACTCTCTTTATTAAAGAGAAGAACAAACCAGCTAAAGCTTAATCTACGTGATGAAATTTCAGGCATTTTGTAAATCTTTTTGAAAATGAAAGTCAAAACCTCCTCAGCCCTTTACTTCATTGCGTTGAGTTTGGGCGCGTTCATCTGTCTACCCAAGGCCACGGCGAAAGAGGCACCAAGGGCATCTAAATCGATGCCTGGCGCATTGCCAACCACAACGTCCCC
>DAIUEA010000216.1:0-4046 GCA_036845365.1 Limnohabitans sp.
GCAGGGGGGTTAATCACCCCAGCAATGTGGCCAGACGCTCCCATCACAAAGCGCTTTTTACCTTTAAAAAGATGAGTGGATGCATAAGCCGCGTCTATGGGTACGATATGGTCCTCTTTTGAGCCGTATATGTACATAGGCAAATTAATGAGGTTCAAATCTACCGGTTGTCCGCAAATCGTAACCTTGTTAGGAACGATAAGATTATTTTCTAGATACGTGTTGCGCAAATACCATGCATACATAGGTCCAGCCAAATTCGTTGAATCGCTGTTCCAATAAAGCAGGTCAAACGCAGGGGGGGTCTCACCTTTCAAATAGTTACCGACCACATAGTTCCAAACCAAATCATTTGGCCTCAGAAAACTAAAAGTGGAGGCCATATCCTTACCTTGCATTAGCCCGCCATTTGCAAACTCGATCTCACGAAACTTTACAAAAGACTCATCAATGAACACATCCAAAATACCCGTGTGTTCAAAATTAATCAAAGCCGTTAATAGGGTAGCACTTTGCACCAACTCTCTTTTCTCCTGGGCTAGGACGGCAAGAGCACTCGTGAGCAATGTCCCTCCTACGCAAAACCCAAGCGTATTTATCTTTGGAACGTTTGCAATCTCTTTGACCACCTCAATAGCTTTAATGACGCCCTTTTGCACATAATCGTCCCAAGTGGCATGGGCGAGTTCCTCTTTTGGGTTGGCCCAACTAACAACATAAGTCCTAAAGCCTTGATCAACACAGAATTTGATGAGCGAGTTCTTAGGTTGGAGGTCCAAGATATAGAATTTGTTGATGCAAGGAGGCACCAACAATAGGGGAGTTGTATGAACTTTTAGGGTTTGAGGTGTGTATTCAATGAGCTGAAAAAACTCATTTTCAAAGAGCACATTTCCCTCAGTCGTGGCTACGTTTTCGCCCACCGTAAATTGGCTCTCATCCGTCATCGAGACATGTCCCTGAGAGATGTCGTGAAGTAAGTTTTGTATCCCTTTGGTAAGACTCTCGCCTTTGGTGTCAATTATTTTTTGTTGCGCCTCAGCGTTGAGCGCCAAATAGTTGCTGGGTGAGGCGGCCGCTGCGAGTTGCTCCACAGCGTATTTCACCCGAGCTTGAGTTTTTGTGTCCGTGTGAAGTGCATCGGTCATTTCCATCAAAGTTTTGGTGTTCAGCAAATAAATAGCCGCTGCAAATGAAGCCAGCGGGTTGTGTTCCCACGCAGGACCTTGGAATCTTTTGTCATCCAACTTTGGGTCGCTCTTGAGACCTGCGTTCCAAAGCTCAGTGGCATCCCTCAAGTAATTGCCCTGGATTTCAATAAGTTTCTCGTTATCAAAGCTAAGCTGAGGCAGATTGGCCTCGGAGAGTTCAATTGTTTTAAAACTCTCAACGGCCTTCTCCCAACTTTCGGCAAAAAAGGACAAATCCGGGGTGAAAGGGGTTTCAGTTGGAGCGCTTTTAGGCTTTTGCGTTTTAGAGCGTGGCATAGTTCAAAACCTCTAATATTCTATAAATTTAACTCAAGTATCGCAGTCTTTAACCCTAAATTCCTAGGCGATTTCAAATCACGGGTAAACTATTAGTTATGTATATTGTATTGGTTGGATGGTTTTACGTTGCAGTAATGATGGCAATTGCCGAGGCGACCAGCAGCAATGGCACTTTGATTGGTGCCTTCTTCACCTTTACGTTGTACGGGGTTATACCGATTGTCATAATTGGATATATCATGAGCTCGCCCGCTAGACGTAGGGCCCGTCTTAAATTAGAGCAAGAAAAAGACAAACAAAATTAATGTTCCTCAATTAATTGGCCAATTGGCCAATTGGTCAATTGGCTGATCGTGATTAATTCGTTAATTGATCCAAATCAAGGCAGCTTGTCGGCCCGTTCTTTTATCTCTTCTATGAGAGAAGAATTGCTCAACATTCTTGAGCGTACACCACTTATCTGTACCGTCATTGCCCAAAACTTGATGAACACCCATAGAATTTAAATTTAGGCGCGCAAGGCCTGCTAAATTGGCCCACCACTTTGGGGCGATAGCACCAAAATTCCTACCCTCATGATTGTTAGTGATAGGAACAAAGTATGAATCTAGCTGGCTATTGGACAGGAATTTCAAACTATTGAACGCCGACTTTACTTCCTCCCCAACCTCAAATTCTTTAGGTCCAATACAAGGCCCCAGCCAAGCAATACAGTCTTTCATATTCTCAGCTCTTAGTAATGATTTTTGAATCAGTGCATCCCTTAGAGACTCCAACACATTTTTGTTCCCCGGACAACCCACGCCAGAGAGCCCTCGCCAACCCGCGTGAGCAGCCGCAACAAAGGACCCACCTCTATCGGTGAGGAGCACTGGCAAACAATCTGCGACCATGATGGTGCATGCTGCGCCTACCTCTTTGGTAAAGCAGGCATCTGCATTGATAGCCGTTGCTGCGCTTGCCTCCCAGGCTCCCTGCCCTGCATGTGCTCCTATCTCATGCACATGGTTGCCATGTACTTGGTTTAAAAATAAAGGTTGTATACCAAGACTTTGAGCCAACAAATCCCTATTTTGGGCTACCTTTTGAGGATCATCACCGACATGACTGCCTAAATTAAAACTCTCAAAGGGCGAGCCAGATACTCCACCTAAACGAGTCGTCATGCAGGTTTTGACTTGCTTTGGCCAGTCGGGGTGGTTTATTAGCAGCCACTCAGGAGAGCCTAAACTGTCTTGCTCAAAAGCTCCCAAAATAATCCCTTCCAGATTAAATAATCGCGTGGACTCATATTTTAATCCTGAAAAAAATCCCTCAACAGATAACAATAGTTAACTTTAGCGGCGCGGTCTTCTCAAAGGTTGATTCATAATCAGTCTTGAAAAGCCCTACACTTGAGTGGTGATCACTTTTTCAAAAAATCACATCTGCGTTCACGCCGTTTCAAACTCTCTTTTGATCTAAATAATTAACTATGAGCTATGTTTTTACCCCCGCACCCATTGTCTCCATTCCAATTACTGACACCGATCAAAGGTTTCCAGCACGAAGAGTTTATTGTGTAGGAAGAAACTACGAAGAACATGCCAAAGAGATGGGTTTTACGGGCAGAGAGCCGCCCTTTTTCTTTTTAAAACCAGCTGATGCCCTGGTCGTCGTTAATCAAGGCGAGACTGGGACTTTGCCCTATCCTTCTTTGACGCAAAATTTCCATCATGAAATTGAGTTGGTTGTTGCCATAGGCAAGGGGGGTAAAAACATAAAAGCTGTGGACGCTCACGAGTTTATTTTTGGATACGCAGTTGGACTAGATATGACAAGGCGCGATTTGCAAGGTGAGATGAAAAAACAAGGTCGTCCTTGGTGTATTGGTAAAGCCTTTGATCACAGCGCGCCTATTGGCCCCATCACCCCTGTCTCAGCACTGCCTCAAATCGAGCACGCAAACATCGAGCTCAGCGTCGACGGCTTGATTCGCCAAACCAGCCGTATTGGAAAGCTTATTTGGAACATTGGAGAAATAATTGAACATCTTTCTGCGGCTTGGGAGCTTCAAGCGGGAGACCTTATTTATTCTGGTACTCCAGAGGGGGTTGCAGCCGTGGACAGGGGTAATTTATTGGTGGGCAAGGTCACTGGTCTACCGGACTTAAAGCTCATCGTTGGATAAGATGACGCTATTTTGATTATTTGAAATAGTTTTTCATTTTCCGCATTTTGGGGTAGGCCATAAAAGCCAAAAACATCTTCAACAAAGCCTAATTCAGCATTTATGAGTACTATGCACAGCAACTTTAAATTCTGCAAAAACTGCGGGACTGCAGTAGAAAACAGACTCCCCGATGACGGCGATACGCGTATTAGAGCGATTTGTCCGAGCTGTAAAACGGTACATTACGAAAATCCACTCAATGTTGTGGGCACCCTTCCCGTTTGGGGCGATAAGGTACTGCTTTGTAAAAGAAACATTGAACCAAGGCTTGGCAAATGGACCCTCCCGGCAGGATTTCTTGAAATGGGCGAGACCCTGCAAGAAGGGGCTGCCAGGGAAACAAC
>DAIUEA010000217.1:0-4045 GCA_036845365.1 Limnohabitans sp.
ATGGGACTTCCCAAAAAAGCCCCCCCCGAGCCCACTGAGGCTGTCAACGATATCTCTGAAGCTCAAAAGGGTACTACGCCCGTGCAACGACAGCAAAATGCCGAACCCGCCCTCTCCTTAAGTCCGGCCCCCACATCCGCGCTCATCATTGACAAACCTCTTCGCTCTGGACAACATGTTTACGCCAAAGGACGCGATCTAGTGGTCATGGCCATGGTTAACCCTGGCGCAGAAATCATGGCGGATGGACACATTCACGTCTATGCTCCGCTAAGAGGAAAGGCAATTGCTGGAGCCAGAGGAGATCAAGAAGCCAGAATCTACACAACCTGCCTAGAGGCTGAGTTGCTCTCGATCGCAGGAATTTACAGGACCAGTGATACCCCTATCCCTAAGGAAGTGGCTGGGAAACCGGCTCAGGTAAGACTAATCGATGAAAAACTGGTCATGCAACCCAATTGAACTTTTGGTAAATTTTGTTTTTATTTAATTTGAAGGATCTAAGCTCATGACGAAAATTGTTGTAGTGACCTCTGGAAAAGGGGGCGTTGGAAAGACAACAACGAGCGCGAGTTTCGCCTCAGGACTTGCTTTAAGGGGTCATAAAACAGTGGTCATTGACTTTGATGTAGGACTAAGAAATTTAGACCTTATCATGGGCTGCGAGAGACGAGTTGTTTACGACTTTGTTAATGTGATCAATAACGAAGCAACTTTGAATCAGGCCCTTATAAAAGATAAGCATACTGACAATTTATTTGTACTTGCTGCCTCTCAAACTCGCGACAAAGAGGCTCTTACACAAGAAGGGGTGGAGAGAATTCTTCGTGAGCTCGCTCAGATGGAGTTCGAATACATTATTTGCGACTCTCCTGCTGGTATAGAGACAGGCGCTTTAATGGCAATGCATTACGCAGACGAAGCATTGGTGGTCACCAACCCTGAGGTCTCCTCGGTCAGAGACTCGGACAGAATTCTTGGAATGCTCAGCAGCAGAACGCTGCGTGCGATCAACGGCTCTGAGCCCATCAAAGAGCATTTGCTGGTCACTCGCTACAACCCGACTCGAGTCGAGGAAGGACAGATGCTCTCGATTGAAGACATACAAGATATTTTGCGCATTCCCCTCATCGGTGTGATCCCAGAGTCAGAAAATGTTCTCCAAGCCTCTAACCAGGGGGTTCCGGCGGTTCACCTTGAAAAAACCGAAGTGTCTGAGGCCTACCTTGATGTTGTTGACCGCTTCCTCGGCGCTGATAAGCCGCTGCGGTTTACTGAAGCTGATGAGCCTGGGCTACTGCAGCGACTTTTTGGAAGGAAGTAAAAAATATGTCCATTCTTTCTTTCTTATTGGGCGAGAAAAAAAAATCTGCTAATGTAGCCAAAGAGCGTCTGCAAATCATATTAGCGCATGAGCGCTCAGGCAGAAATGCGGCTGAGCCAAACTATCTACCAGAGCTCCAAAGAGACCTTATTGCGGTGCTCAGTAAGTACGTCAAAATCAACGCAGATGACATTAAGGTTAGTTTGGATCGACAAGATAACTTAGAAGTTCTTGAAGTTAAGATTGAATTACCGGATGCAAGGTGATCGCGTCGGCAGATAGATAGTCTTTTAAGCTCGCACTGCGCTTGAAGCATACAAACAGATGGCACATGCAGCGGCGACATTGAGCGACTCCTCCCCTCCCGGCTGGGCTATCATGACGCGGATTTTTGCTAAATCCAACAACTCTTGACTCACCCCCTGGCCCTCGTGACCGAATACCCAAGCACAAGGATGGGGGAGTTGGTGAATGCTTTGCAGTTCATTCAAGAAGATACCTACATGTGAGCTGGTGCACAGCAGTGGCACTGCTAATGATTTGATCTCATCAAGTGAATCAGTCTCTATCAAATTGAGTCCGAAATGGGCTCCCATCCCTGATCTCACCACTTTGTTTGACCATAAATTCGCCGTCCCTTTGAGTGCAATAATTTGTTTGAACCCAAATGCAGATGCGCTTCTAAGCACTGAACCTACATTGCCCGCATCTTGAACCCTGTCCAACACGACCGTGGGAATTTCAGAGTTAACTTTTTCAGATCTAGGAATATTGACCAAGAAACCCACTAAGGAGGGTGAGGGCAGCGGGCTTAGCTTATAAAAAAGATCATCTTGTAGGAGACTGATTTTTTTAGAGCTCTGCAGCCATTTGGGATAACGAGTAACGAGTTCAGGCAGGTAGGAGGCCGCGCAAATTAAATGCTGCACTTCAACGCCTTTGTCAAATGCTGCAGAGCATAGATGTTCGCCCTCCAGCCAAAGCTCACCCACACTTTTACTTGCCCTTGACTCAGCAATTAAGCTTCTCAATTTCTTGATGAGTTGATTATCTTTAGAGTGAATCGTTTCAATGTTTTGATACGATGAAGGGATGCTACTGCTCATAACCTAATTATAGGTGCGGCAGATTTGATCCGGGTCAAAGGATTTGCATTAACGAGAGGTAACGGCTATAAAAATCATAAATAATAATTGCCACCGCAGCACCTCCCATTAAGCTCCATAAGGTGGTGCTGCGCCAAAGTCGAATTAAATAAGAATCACGATCACTCTGTGACTCTCGCTTTTGGTTTTGATCAGAAAAATGTTCTCCAGTTGCCGCTTTAAAAGTAGATTTAGGAGTCTTAAAAGGGTTAAAGATTCTTTGCAACACTCCGCTAATCCATAAGCCCAAATGGCTCAGTTTTCGAGTAACGGGTATGATTCTGTTCTCCGGGGCAAATGGGGCCTTGTCCTCAAAATGTCTTGGGGGGGAGGTGAACTTAAAACCGAGTATCTCAAGCACTCTTTCCCCTGCCCTTAATTTGATTGCCTCTGAATAAAAAAGATTGCTTCCCCCCTCCTCTAACTGGATGAGCTGCTCCGTGGATAAAGCCGCTTTTTTCGCCAACACAGAAAGTCCTATGCCCGCGGACTGACGCAAAGATTTTAGGGTGACACCGTCAGATGATTGCCAGTTAAGGGTGCCCATAAAAGGAAAGTGCGTTGATTGAGATTAGACGGATAAGGCAATATACGAAAACACAAAAGTCAAACAAATGAATGTTTTTTTACGAGGGTCTATTCTAATAATAGAATTAAGCTCAAAACTATAGCAGAAAGAATCGGGTTTTGCTGCACCTTAAAATTTAACTTTCCCCCAAAAAGCCAAAAAAAATCCACCAAACTCTTGCAAAAGAGCTGATGGATTATTCAAGGCGAAGTCACGGTGGGCCCTCAAACTAAAATCAACAAATACCCATAGACTCCTTGTACCTATAACATCCCTGCATCAAATGCGCCATCATTAGCAGCATCATCGACTGCGTTTTTTCGGCAATCTAATGCCAAGATCAAGCCTGGCTTAAAGAATGTCAGAATTTTACAATTATGCCGGTTTGAATCACGTTCGCCGCCTCGCCACTCAAAACTCCAGTTCCCGTAAATCGAGTTGCCTCAACTTTCCAAGAATATAACTTAGAAATTTCGTACGCAGCCTCTCCACCTGCAACCCAACCATTTCCATTCACTGTCTCTCCAGAAACAGCATCAATTTCAGACGAACGGGCTAATCCCAGGACGGCACCAAACTCATATTTGGAGAAAGAGTAAAGCTCTTTCACTCCTTTGATCATTGTCACGTTTGAGCCCTTATCGCCGTGACGACCCGCCGAGTACTCGAGAACTACCTTAAATCCAGACTCCCCCAAGGGTAGAGCGGCCGAAACGGCAGTGATACTTTGTTTTGAACCGTAATCATACCCGCCGTCCAATCCAAGCTGAAAAGTAGACTCACGCTCATATTCAACAGGTCCCTTTCCCTCAGATCTCTCCTCCTCGTGAGCCCCGCCTGCGCCATGAGCGAAAGCTCCGAATGCAATGGATAAAGCCGCCAAAAGGAATATTTTTTTCATGGGAATTCTCAATTTTAAAAATTTAGTTTCAATAAAATCAACACTTTACAGCGTCAACTGTTACTCAACAAAGGATCGACGTGAAAAGATAAAACTTGAGCATTTTT
>DAIUEA010000218.1:0-4001 GCA_036845365.1 Limnohabitans sp.
GAGGGGTGGTATCCATTATGTGTTAAGCGTTTAAATTGTTATCGTTAATTAACTTATTTTTAAATAAGATGAGCAGTCAAAGTTATTAAAAAAAGATACTCAACTGATTTGCAGAGATCTCAGTTAAATCTATATAAAGGTCTCCTGTTCTCTTATGGTCTCAGATTTTATTAAATGCATTACCCAAAGCGAAAACTGAATTAGGTGCATTAACCCTGATTGGCTGCATCGCAGGCATAGCAGAAATTGCACTTTTGATGGAAGGCTTAGTTCCTTCAACCATGATCCCTTTTGCCAACTGTTCATCAACTAGTTTTTGGAGCGTAACTGAATTCAAGAATTCGATCATTTTTTCGTTCAAAGAACTCCACAACTCATGTGTCATACAGCGTCCAGATTCACCTAAACAATTTTCTTTGCCTCCACAGTGGGTTGCATCAATAGGCTCGTCAACTGATAAGATAATTTCGGAAACAGTGATGTTGTTTGGGTTTCGACCTAATGTGTACCCCCCGCCTGGACCGCGAGTAGATTCAACTAAGTCATTTCTTCGTAATTTGCCAAATAGTTGCTCTAAGTAAGACAAGGATATTTGTTGTCGTTGACTAATTGCAGCGAGCGTAACTGGACCCGTGTTTTGGCGCAAAGCCAAATCTATCATGGCCGTAACCGCGAAACGACCTTTGGTGGTAAGACGCATAATTAAACTCCCTTGATACCCAAATTACTTTGTAAAAGTCTGCATTGGATTTGTCGACTGAATAAGTCAACTATAGCAGAAACCAAACAAATTAGTAGGGTATTAGGATGTTAAACCCTGTTGACATTGGGCTTATTAATACAAAATCATCACTAGATAGAGTGCATGATTTGTTTTACAGCGTAGTAAATCAATGTGCAAAATAATTTGGTATGTTTATGGTTGAAGAACTTTAAAAAAGAAGGATTTTTTTAATCATTAAGCATTAACAACCTGTATTGAATCTCGACCTGATGCTCCAAAAGCCTTTTCTCTTACCTTTGATAGTTGATCCCTAGTCCTTGCAGCACTTTCAAACTCCAAGTTTTTAGCATGATCCATCATCAGTTTTTCAAGCCGCTTAATCTCTCTTGAAAGCTCTTTTTCGCTCATCGAATCTATAGAGGCTGCATGTTCCGCCAACTGAGCGTCCTTACCAGATTTTTCGCTATAAACGCCGTCAATCAAGTCTTTGACTTGCTTGAATACACCCCTTGGGGTGATACCCTCATCCAGGTTGTGTTGAATTTGTTTAGCACGTCGCCGTTCAGTCTCAAAAATGGCTTTGCGCATGGATTCCGTAATTCTGTCTCCGTATAAGATGGCTCGACCCTCTAGGTTCCTTGCAGCCCGTCCAATCGTTTGAATCAAACTTCTCTCGGAGCGCAAAAAACCTTCCTTGTCAGCGTCTAAGATTGCAACCAGGGAAACTTCTGGCAAATCCAGACCCTCTCGGAGTAAGTTTATGCCAACCAAAACATCGAAAACGCCCAGCCGTAGGTCCCTCAATATTTCAACTCTTTCAACGGTGTCAATATCGCTATGAAGGTAGCGGACTTTAACGCCGTTGTCGCTTAAATAATCCGTTAACTGCTCGGCCATGCGCTTTGTTAAAGTCGTAATCAGCACCCTTTCATGTTTGTCAGAGCGTTTTCTAATTTCTTGCAGCACATCATCGACCTGTGAGGCTGCGGGTCTGACTTCAATTTGAGGGTCAACCAAGCCCGTGGGCCTTACAAGTTGTTCAACGACTTGTCCAGCGTGTGTTTTCTCATAATCACTGGGAGTTGCAGAAACAAAAATAACCTGTCGCATGCGTTGCTCTAACTCTTCCAGTTTCAAGGGCCGATTATCTAGTGCACTTGGAAGCCTGAAACCGTATTCGACTAGTGTGGACTTCCTGGATCTATCCCCGTTGTACATACCCGAGAACTGCCCCATAAGAACGTGGCTTTCATCCATGAACATAATGGCATCTTTGGGCAAGTAATCTGTTAGTGTGCTAGGAGGGTCACCTGGTTTAGCGCCAGACAGATGACGAGTGTAGTTCTCGATTCCTTTGCAGTGCCCTATCTCGCTGAGCATCTCCAAGTCAAAACGGGTACGCTGCTCAAGGCGTTGGGCCTCCACCAATTTGCCTTGCCCAACCAAAAATTTGACCTGATCCGAGAGCTCAACTTTAATGCTCTCTACAGCAGCAAGTACTCGGTCCCTAGGCGTTACGTAGTGGCTTGAAGGATAAACTGTGAAGCGGGGAATCTTTTGTTTGACTTGCCCGCTCAAAGGGTCAAAGAGTGTCAAGGACTCAATTTCATCATCGAATAATTCAAGCCTTATCGCCAATTCACTGTGCTCAGCTGGGAAGATATCTACCGTATCCCCTCTGACTCTAAATTTCCCCCTAGAGAACTCAATTTCATTTCGCTCGTATTGCATACGAACAAGTTGTGCAATGACATCTCTTTGACCAAGTTTGTCGCCCGCTCTAAGAGTCATTACCATTTGGTGATAACTCTCAGGCTCTCCGATACCGTAGATAGCCGATACCGAGGCCACAATAATCACATCTCTTCGCTCGAGTATGCTTTTCGTGCAAGACAAGCGCATCTGCTCAATATGCTCGTTGATGGCACTGTCTTTCTCTATAAACATATCGCGTTGGGGAACGTAAGCCTCTGGTTGGTAATAGTCGTAGTAACTCACAAAGTATTCAACTGCATTTTTTGGGAAAAATTCCCTAAACTCAGAGTAGAGCTGGGCTGCTAAGGTTTTGTTGGGCGCAAAGACCATAGCTGGGCGACCCAATCTGGCAATCACATTGGCCATGGTAAAAGTTTTTCCTGAACCCGTGACTCCTAGGAGGGTTTGAAAGGACTCACCGTTTTGTATCCCCTCAACCAATAAATCAATGGCCTGGGGTTGATCGCCAGCGGGTTTGTACGGCTGGAATAACTCAAAGGGTGAGCCCGCAAATTGAACAAACTCTCCTTCTTGGTTTTTGTTGGATAAATCGATGGATTCGAGCATAAAGGGTGTAAATAAAAATTTCAGCTTAAAAGATTGGTTTTTTATAAAAAATTTTCAATCAACCCATTAGGATAACCAAATTCTTTGAAAAGATCTCAACAGGGGGGCTAAAATCACTTAATTCACTATGCATGCAGAGTTGTTGGCTTGTGACCTAATGTCCAAATCACCAATTCTTTTAATGAATTATTCTCCCAGTTTTCTAAAAATCTATTAAAAACATTCTAATTTTCACAAAAAGGCTTTCCCAAAATGTCGTTGTTTTCCTCTGTCGAGATGGCACCCCGTGATCCTATACTTGGTTTAAATGAGCAATTTGCAACAGATAAAAATCCACTAAAAGTCAACTTAGGTGTCGGCGTTTATTTTGATGACAATGGGAAGATACCCCTTCTTGAGTGCGTACAGCTGGCTGAAAAAGCTCTTATTGCCAAACCAACAGCAAGGGGTTACTTGCCCATTGACGGTATTGCCGCTTATGACTCTGCAGTCAAATCCTTGGTGTTTGGTGAGACATCGGAGCCGGTGAGCTCGGGTCGAATAGCAACCGTTCAAGCTCTGGGTGGAACCGGAGCACTTAAGGTGGGCGCTGATTTTCTGAGAAAACTTCTCCCCAACACCGAGCTGCTCATAAGCGATCCCAGTTGGGAAAATCACAGGGCCATATTTACACAAGCGGGTTTTAAAGTTGGAACTTACGGGTACTATGACCCAGTGAACAAGGGCATCGATTTTGCTGCAATGCTTAAATCTTTGAGCCAAGCGGAGCCTCAAACTATTGTCGTATTACATGCATGCTGTCACAACCCAACTGGCTATGACCTCACACAAGCTCAGTGGGATCAGGTCATTGAGGTCGTAAAAGCAAGGGAGTTGACCCCTTTTCTTGATTTAGCCTATCAAGGGTTCGGATCTGGTTTGAAGGAGGACGGTCAAGTAGTGGGTAAATTCATCG
>DAIUEA010000219.1:0-3986 GCA_036845365.1 Limnohabitans sp.
GTATGAATCCGCTAAAGCCTATGATGCAAACTACCAAGGAGCAAAAGCGCTCTTTGAATCTAGCAAATACAAGGCAGATGAATCTTTGGCTGGACTTTTACCAAATATATCTTTAGCCACAACAAATCAGCACCAAAACGTTAACGGGTATACGTCTTCAACTGCCACGGGTCTATCGTCCAATTACCAACAACTGATAAGTGCCCACGTGGCTACCTTAACAGCGATTCAGCCTCTTTATAACCCAACCAATTACGCCACTTACAAACAAAGCAGGAAGCAGCTCAGCCAAAGTGCTTCGCAATTGGTGGCAGCTGAGCAAGATCTTTTGATCAGGGTTAGTCAAGCTTATTTTGATTTGCTAGCAAGTCAAGACAGCCTTGAGGTCGTTAGGGCTCAAAGAGCCGCAATTGGTGAGCAATTAGCGGCGGCCAAAAGAAATTTCGAAGTGGGCACCGCAACCATCACCGACTCCCGCGAAGCTCAGGCTCGTTACGATTTAAATACGTCACAAGAGATTGGCGCTGCAAATGATGTGAGGGTCAAAAAACTAATTTTGGATCAATTGGTTGGAATGACTAACACTCGTCCAAAGCCCCTAGCCAAGGGCGTTAAGTTGCCCCAACTACAAAAAGAGGACCCAGAAATTTGGGTCAAGGAAGCAGAGGATACTCATCCAAATATCTTAAATGCTCGCCTTGCACTAGAGGTGGCCCAGCTCGAAGTAGAGAAATCTTACAATGGTCACAAGCCAACCGTAAATTTTCAAACCCAATTTTCGGATCAAATAAACCTGGGCGGTACTAATTCCTCTGGAATTTCAATTGGTAATGGCGATGCGAAATCAACTTCGACATCCTTCGCAATTGTGATGAATCTGCCCCTGTTTGCAGGTATGTATACACACAACCGTGTACAAGAAACTATCTCCTTAGAGGAGAAAGCCCGCGATGATTTAGACGCAGCTCGCAGGAGCGTAAGTCTTGCAACGCGTACGGCTTATTTAGGTGTGGTGTCAGGACTGAGTCAAGTCAAAGCGCTTGAGGCAGCTCAAAATTCAAGCCAAGTTGCGCTGGACGCTAATAAATTAGGCTACAGCGTTGGTATTCGAATCAACATCGATGTCTTAAACGCACAAAGCCAGTTGTATCAAACCAAAGGCGAGCTTGCTAAGGCAAGGTACTCAGTGCTGCTTGGTGGATTAAAACTCAAACAGGCCAATGGGACCCTGTCAACAGAGGATTTAACAGCAGTTAACGATTTATTAGAAAAATAATCGGCTCTAAAAATAAGGTCTTAACAGTTGAGTTGTTTTAGCAATTGCACCCCTATTTTTGGCGGCAAACTCCAAAGCAGCTTGAGTCATTTGTGTTTGTTGCTGGGTATTTATAGCAACGCTGCGCGCTGCAGCGCAGGCGCTCATTAAATCATTCATCTGAATTGCAGCCTTACAGCCCAATGACTCTTTTGCGGCTTGAGCAAAATTAAAAACATGGGGTCCCATTACAAGAGGACATCCACAAGCTGCTGCCTCTATCAAGTTTTGTCCCCCTAATGGCTCAAAACTCCCCCCGAGCAAAGCAGATTTAGACATCCCGTAATAAAAATGCATTTCACCTAAAGTGTCCCCTATCCACACACTGGGTAGCGTACCGTGAATTGAATTATCTTTCTCAAAAGTATCCATAACACCCACACTCATCGCATTTGGAGTTCTCCTTGAAACACCAAACCCAAGTTGCAATGCCAATTTAGATACTTCATCAAATCTTTGTGGGTGTCTGGGAACAATGAGCCACTGCACACCTTGCCCAAGCTCTTTGTTGGCAATCAAAGAGTGAAATAATAGGGCCTCCTCGCCCTCCCTGGAGCTTGCTAACATCACGATAGGCTTACCAAGAGTGAGGGCAATGTGTTTTGCAAACGTTCGACCTCGGTTCAATAGATCTGCGTCTACAGAGGCATCAAACTTTATATTGCCTAAAGTACCGATCACATTTGCGCCTAACGCAACTAAATTATCAGCATCGCTTGGATTTTGAGCAATCACTGCACTTAATCTTTGGTAGATATTTTTTGCGAAAAATCCAAAGACTCTCGTTCTCTCAAAGGATTTGGAGCTCATTCGTGCGTTGACCAAAACAGTTGGAATTTTTCTGTTTGAGCACTCAACGACCATGTTAGGCCAGACTTCCGTCTCCATGAGAAGTCCGAGCTTGGGGCTAAATTTGTCTAAAAATCTGCTTACCGCACCCGGCGTATCCCAGGGATACCAAACCTGCACTATTCGCTTAGAGCTCAGTCCAATCGCCCTTATAAGCTCCTCCCCCGCCGCTCGCCCAGTCGCAGTTGAATGCGTCAAAACAAACCTGGGTTCATAATCATTCGAATTTGAATTTTTAGGAGGGACCGTGTTTTCCATCAATATGGATTGAATCAAAACCTGAGCCGCCTTGGTCTCCCCCAAGGATACAGCGTGTATCCAAATGGCACCAGGCGCGAACTCGGCTAATGTAGGGTTCAAACTGCTATCAAAATAACCCGTCCGCTCATTTAATGCAAATAAATATCCCTTTTCTTTGCGTCCTCGTTTAAGCGCTTTGATCTTAACAAAAGGACTCAGCACACGAGTCAGTGCAGAGTACAGGGCCATACTTAAAGTAAATCGTAAACCAGTAGGGTGCGCTGTAGTCATCTAAATTGAGGGGATCTAATTTTTCAATCAAAAAGACCTGGCTGAGGGCTTGACTCTTGTTTGGGCTTGCTTGATCGCCCTGCACCTTTGGGCTTGGGGGGCGGATCCATCAATTGGGCCGAGGACTTTGATTTCGGTAGGGGTGTTGGGTTATTGTGCCCACCTTGTACATGGGTACCAAGGAGGTCAGCTTGATCTGGGGCTGGGGCTGGGGATGAGTCAATAAAGATATCAAAGGCTGAGTCATTTTTAGCCTGCACATTGACGGATTTATTGATCTCTTCGTCACTCAACGTATCCCTTGAAACTTTAATTGTCGGAGTTTGAATTTCCTGGTAAGAGTAGCGACAACTCTCCCACAAGGAAAGAACGCTTTGAACACTTGGAGTAGGGCTCTCAAAAATACTTCTTTGATAGGCTAGTCTTTGCGGGCCTGTTCTCCAGTTAGTATCAAAATTATAGATTTGCACCAAAGGCAAATCTAACGCCTCTGCAATATGGCTGAGTCCACTGTCAACTCCTATCACGCCGGCGCAGGCCCTGAGATGAGAGGCCATATCTTTCAAATTCATTTTTATCCATACGACTGAGCCTGGCAAAGTGTTTGCAATCTTCCTTGCTTGCTCTAGCTCTTTTTCTGAACCTTGGGGCAGGGCAATGTTAAAACCCTCTTTGATCAGTGCTTGTCCCAACTCTGTCCAGTGCCTAAGAGGCCAGGTCTTATCAGCCCTTGAACTGGCGTGCACCAGTGCGATTGTGTTGGGCAAGACAGAGGGGGCGGGATTTACAACCAACGCACAATTGCCCGGGTGAGCAACTACGCCTGCGTTTTGTGGCTCCAAGTATGAGTAGCCGAGGGCTTTAGCACAAAGTATTCTGGTCGCTCAACTGCATGCACTTGAGGCTGTATTTTGATCGACACATCTGCAACCCACTTTGTCGCAAACTCATACGAAGCTCCATGAGTCTGGTTTCCCATAGCATAGCGTTTACCGCCCACATTTAGTTTCGCAAGCTTTGAGACGAGAGCAGATTTGGACAAACCTTGTAAGTCGATAATTGCATCGTAGCTATTTTCTTGTAATATTTTTTTGAAGTCAGCAAACTCTGACCACATTTTCTTTGACCACCAAGAGCGCCTCCACTCTCGAATATTTGACTCAATCACGCGGTTTACACCGGGACATATCTTTAGCAACGGCGCAAAGGGTTTTTCTACAACCCAGTCAATCTGTGCGTTAGGAAAGTGAGCCCGAATATCCATTAATGCCGTCAAGGTATGCACCACATC
>DAIUEA010000220.1:0-3985 GCA_036845365.1 Limnohabitans sp.
TCTGTGCTCACTCGCTTCATTAGCAAAATCAAGCCATAAGTTACGGCATGATTTCTTCAGTTACAAGTTGTAAAGCGTACGAATCGTATTCGAATTAAAAATGTGTCGTGATTAGACGTTAGTGGTTGTGACGCTTCATCATCTTCATGATCATCAAAGTAATCATCAGCAATTTTTAAAAAAATTAGTATGTTTTATAGGGCAGAAACTTACCTGATAACACCACATTCACACGGTCACCCTTCGGGTCAGGTTGTCTTTTGATATCCATACTGAAATCAATTGCACTCATGATTCCGTCACCAAATTCTTCGTGAATCAACTCTTTAATGGTTGTCCCGTAGACATTAACGATCTCATACCAACGGTAAATGAGTGGGTCCGTTGGCACAGCAGTCGCCAGGGATCCCTTGTAAGGGACAACCATCAACCACTTTTGCTCCTCCGCGGTCAATCCAAAAATCTTACCCACTACTTTAGCCTGTGCCGCAGTGGCCGTCATTTGACCCAAGCACAAAGCAGTGGTCCACTCTTTAGACTCACCCACTTTTTTTGCAACATCTTCCCACTTAATTCCTTTTGAAACTTTTGTGGAGATAATTTTCTCAGTAACCATTAATCGATTCATCATAATTTCCCTTTCGTTTAGACTGTTTTATCAATACCAATTAAAAAATCCACGATATGATTTCTCAAATCATAATATCCCTCTAAGCGGTGCAAGTCAGCCCGCCTTCTGGCATTAGGCAATGGGTTTTTGAGAATTTGAGCAATACCACCCGGCTTATATCCGCTGGGTAAGTCAACGGAATTTTTCATCAAAATGATCTTGTCCGCCAAAAGAATGGCCTCATCCACATCGTGGGTAATCATAAAGACCGTTTGTTGAGTGCTTCTAACGATACCCATCAACTCATCTTGAATTGTTCCCCGAGTCAACGCGTCTAGCGCCCCAAACGGTTCATCCAGCAACAGCATCTTTGGTTGGATCGAGAAAGCTCTTGCAATCCCCACCCTTTGCTTCATGCCGCCCGATAATTGCGACGGCTTTTTGTCAATGGAGTGAGATAGGCCAACCATTTGTACAAATCGCTCAGCATGCTCATTAACCTGTGCTTTGCTCCAGTTCGTCCAACGTGACTCAATAGCAAAGGCTATATTTTGACGAACGCTAAACCAAGGCATGAGTGCATGGCTTTGGAAAACTACGCCTCTCTCAAGGCTTGGGCCTTTGACTTCCTTGCCGTCCATGAACACGTAGCCAGAGGAGGCCGCGTCCAGGCCTGCCAGCACGTTTAGGATCGTTGTCTTCCCGCACCCCGAGTGCCCAATAATACAAACGAACTCACCCCTTTCAATGCCAAAATTGACATCATAGAAGATGGGTTTGTCTTTTAAATAATATTTGGACAGCCCCTGAACTTGCAAAAACTGACTTCCACTAGTTGAAGTGCTTTGAGCCGCGTTCAAACTAGGATCAGACATGGGTGAAATTTGAGTTGATAAAAGCATGTTAGTTGACTTTGTAGAGTATTCACTCCACATACGTCACCCATTTTTGTAGTTTGGCAAAGGCGGTGTCCAAAAGCATCCCAACCACCCCTATCAGCATCACGGAGAAAATTACGCTTGTCAAGGATAAATTGTTCCACTCGTTCCAAAGAAAATAACCAATTCCAGTTCCACCCACCAACATCTCAGCAGCCACAATAACCAGCCAGGCAATACCCATGCTTATGCGCATACCGGTCAAAATTGTCGGCGCGGCTGCGGGCAAAATGACTAAAAATGCTTTTCTTAATGAACTGACCTCAAGTGTGCTGGCCACATTCAACCACTCTTTCTTAACCGAGGAAACTCCGAAAGCGGTGTTTATCAGCATCGGCCAAATAGAGCAAATGAAGATCACAAAAATACCGGATAAAGAGGAATCTTTGATTGTGTAAAGCGCCAAAGGCATCCATGCCAAAGGACTGATGGGCTTGAGGATTTGGATAAAAGGATTAAACGCTTTGAATAGCAAAGGGCTCATGCCGATCAGAAACCCAAACGGAATTGCCACCATAGAGGCCAAAAGAAAGCCCAACCCCACCCTAAGTAAAGAGTACCCAAGTTGGATTGCAATGCCCTTGTCGTTGGGCCCATTGTCATAAAAGGGGTCTGAGAGATGGTGCACGCCAGCCTGGGCCATTTGGAGTGGAGAGGGAAATCCCGTGCTCTTTTGAGCACCCACATCCTTACCCATTAATTTTTGATATTCAATTTGCTCAGCCGTCATACCGCTCGAACTGGGTTGATTGCTAAGGTTTCGAGACAGGGTACTGACGTACCAAATGCCAATGAATATCACAAGTATGAGTAGTGATAAAAAATTAGCCTGATATTTCAAAGATGGTTTCATAGATCAGGTAGTTCGTGTTGTTCACAAAGTTCACTCAATTCGTCAAGCTTTTTTGGATATCGCAAAACTATTTGCATATTCTTCAGCTTTAGACGGATCAAACTCTTTGCCCATGACTTTGAACTTTTTGTACGCCCCCTCTGGCGGCTTGAATCCTTGCTGAGCCATGTATTTCTTGGCATCAGTTAGTAAAAACACTTTTTCAGCTATTTGTTTGTAGTTAACGTCCCCCTTCACATAGCCCCAACGCTTCATTTGAGTCAGCATCCAGACAGCCATGCTTTGCCAAGGAACCGGATCAAATCCAGCGCGGTCAGGGACATTTTTGATGCCTCCTAAGCCATCCGCGAATTTACCCGTCAGCACTTGAGCTAAAACAGTCTCGGGTTGATTTAAATACTGAGCTGGACTGATGACCTTTGCGATGAGCTCTCTGTCTTTATCTTGATTGGCCATATAACTAGCGGTTAGGACAGCTCTGTAGAGGGAGGCAAAAGTGTTTGGGTTTTGTTTAATGAAGTTCTCACTTACGCCAAAGGCGCAGCAAGGATGGCCATCCCAAATCTCTTTGGACAATAAATGAATAAAACCGACCTCATCGTACACAGCCCTTTGGTTAAAGGGATCGGGTCCCAGGAATCCGTCAATATTTCCGGCCCTTAAATTTGCAACCATCTCAGGGGGCGGGGTAACGCGAATTTGAACGTCTGTGTCTGGATTTATGCCGTTTTCAGCCAAGTAATAACGAAGTAAAAAATTGTGCATGCTGTACTCAAAAGGTACAGCGAATTTAAATCCTTTCCACTGCCTAGGATCTCTTGAATTTTTGTGCTTAAGGTGCAAAGTAATGGCTTGACCGTTGGTATTTTGAATACTCGCCACATTCATAGCTATTGGATTACTACCCAGGCCCATGCTCATCGCAAGGGGCATGGGCGAGAGAAAATGGCTCGCGTCGTGCTCTTCGTTGATCATTTTGTCGCGTATCAAAGCCCAACCAGCTGTCTTCATCAGTTGAACATTAAGCCCCTCTTTGCGGTAAAAACCCAATGGCTCGGCCATGATGAGCGGACTTGCACAAGTAATTGCAATAAATCCAATTTTTAGATCTTTTTTCTCATTCGCTCCCCGCTCCTCAGCCATTGCGTGTAACGCACCCAGTGGGAGCACAGAGCTGATTGCAGCTCGTGCAGCGTTAACGCCCACAGCCCTTAAAAATCCACGACGCACAGAATCCACTGGGAAAAGAGCTTTAACGAAAGCGGCTTGCATGAAGTCATGTGATGTTTGCTCGACACAGGGTGTTGAAGGCGCTTTAAGAGCGGAATTGAATTGACCCGCAGAGGAGCAAATCGATGAATCACCGCTCGCGTGAGGTTGTCCACATGCGCAATTCATCAGCAACGGACGTGAAGCATCAAACGCATCGTAACGCATCGATTCTTTCGGCAGCAGCTCATTTTTGAGTGGCTGATTAGTAGGATCCAACGAATCGCCAGATCCTAAATTCTTAAAAATTTTGAACATAATTGATACTCGGTGTGAACTTGACTGGGTATTGCAAAGGCCATGCCACTGAAGGAG
>DAIUEA010000221.1:0-3944 GCA_036845365.1 Limnohabitans sp.
ATCTATTACATTACGGCTGACAGCATGGCGGCAGCTAAAAATAGTCCTCAGCTCGAGGTGTTTCGTAAAAAAGGTATAGAAGTACTTTTAATGACAGACCGAGTGGATGAGTGGGCTCTAGGCTTTTTAAATGAATTCGATTCAAAGCCACTTCAAAGCGTCGCCAAAGGGGCGGTTGATTTGGGCAAACTACAAAATGAGGAGGAGAAAAAAGCTGCAGAGGCCGCGGCCGAAACCTTCAAGCCCGTTTTGGCTAAACTAAAAGAAGCTTTGAAAGAAAAAGCCGAAGACGTTCGAGTCACATCTAGGTTGGTAGATTCACCGGCTTGTTTGGTTGTGAAAGACCAGGCTATGTCGCTCCAGATGTCGCGCCTTTTAAAACAAGCCGGACAAACAGCACCCGAAGTCAAACCGATTTTAGAAGTCAACCCGGAGCACCGTTTGGTACAAAAACTAAGCGAGGAAGACGCGGGTATACATTTTCATGATTTAGCCCATATCCTCTTTGATCAAGCCTTATTAGCGGAGGGGGGTTTGCCAGAGGACCCAGCAGCTTACGTTAAACGTGTAAATGCAATGCTCTTGTAAATCTATTTTTATAAATCGCTAAATCGCTAAAGGACCCGTCTTTATTTTTAAAGTCTGGTCCTTTTTTTACTCTAATTTTCCCATGCGTTTTACAACGTCAGCCATTTTCTTCGCATCTTGTTGAACGTAACGCTCAAAATCAGGCGTGTCTAAATACTGGAGAGGACTGCCGGCGCTGTAAATGCTCTCACGCACACGTGGCTCGTTGGCAACTGCTTTTGCTGCACTACGGATCTTTTGAGCAACCGTTTCTGGGACATTTGCAGGTATGAATAATCCTGCCCACTGTGCGTATTGCACATTTACACCCTCCTCTTTAAGAAAAGGGACGTCTGGCAAAAGCTCCAATCTTGAGTTACCCCATTGAGCTAAAGCTCTTAATTTACCGGCATGAATATTTTGAAGCACCGTAGCAGGCCCTGATGATACCGCATCTATTTGGCCGCTTAAAAGGGCGACTATTGCGGGTCCGGCCCCAGTAAAAGGAATATGTGTCATGGAGATATCAGCGCCTTGCTCTAGCATCGCCATTGGGATATGCATGGTCCCATAATTTCCCGAGGATCCGTAGTTGATTGCTTTGGGTCTCTTACGAGCGTCGTCTATGAATTCTTTCAAATTTTTCCAGGGTGCGTCAGCCTTAACGACCAATACAGTTGGGTCTGCAGTCAATCGAGCGATAGGGCGTAAATCGCTCATTGCGAACATTGGGGCACGGCCGATCACAGCGTCCGCCTGAGGAATCACGGTGAGTGAAGACAAAGCCAGCAATAGCGTGTAGCCATCGGGTTTTGATTTGGCCACAAACCCCATTCCAATGCCTCCGCCGGCGCCTGCCTTGTTCTCTACCAGGACAGTTTGTCCAAGCTCCCTGCTTAGCGCTTCTGCAACTGGACGTGCCACGATATCAGCTACTCCACCAGGGGGAAAGGGGACTACAAGTGTGATCGGGTGGGTGGGGTAGTTAATGGCCTGTGAGTAAACGGCACTACACACTAAAAAAACCAAAAGGCCAAAGATCTTAAAGTTAATTATCTTAAGTGCGTGTTTCAATTTAATCATATTGCTTTGCAACTTTTCTTTGGCTTTTAAATTTAGTATGAGATTGACTGACTGAACAACGGGGGTTCTTGCATCGCCTCTATTTGCTCGCTAAGTATATCTATTTGGGTCTGCCAATAATCTGGACTCCAAAACCAGGGGAAATTGATCACAAAGGAGGGGTCATCAGCTCTCTTTGCTAGCCAAGCACTGTAATGGACCATTCTTAACGTCCTCAGGGGCTCAATGAGTGCAAGCTCTGAACTGGCAAAGGGTCGAATACTTGTATAACCCTCTAAGATAGAGCTCAGTTGAAAGGTGCGCTCAGCTCTGTCACCGCTCAGTAGCATCCAAAGATCTTGCACTGCAGGGCCCATACGTGCGTCATCTAAATCGACGAAGTGGGGACCCCCACCCTGTAACTCTTGTGGAGTCCATAAAATATTACCGCTATGACAGTCGCCGTGTATTCTTAGTGATTGAGGCCTTGAGTTAAAAGCCTGGCGAACAATATCTAGCGCAATTTCGCACTGCAAAATCCATCTTTCTTTAAATTGATGCGGTATTGCATCAAGCTGGATTAGCGAGCTAACCGAGTCTAATCCAAGGGTTTGTAGATCTAAATTCTCTCTGTATTTAAAGGCTTCTTGCTGCCCTACGCTGTGGATTCTGGCCATATACCTGCCTAACCACATCAACACATCAGGATCGTCCAAATTGGGGGACCTTCCCCCTCTTTTGGGTGATACGCTGAACAAGAACTCAGCCGGCACTTTCAGTCCAAGGTCCTTGGTACTAAAAAGCGATAGTCCATTGATGATGAAAGGAGCAACCACTGGCACTTCAGCGTCGGTGAGTGCAAACGCAAATGCATGCTCCTCAAGGATTTGTTCCAGACTCCATCTCTTGGGTCTATAAAACTTAGCAACCACGCCCTCCCCAGATTCCAGCATAGCTAGATAAACTCTGTTTTCATATGAGCTCAGCGCGCTCAGTCGTCCATCCACCTGAAACCCTAGTGCCTCCAGAGCGTCGCTGATCACCTCAGGCATCAGCGCTTCATAGGCGTGCAAAATTCAAACCCCCCAAACAATAACTTCCTTGGAGTTTTCACATTCCTTCAACATCTTGATAAATGGGACCACCCTTTGATGGATGGTCACAGGATCTAACTCACGGTCGTTGGCATGCTGTACAGAACTGTTGTCTGAGTTGCGTTGTTCATTAGGGGTTTTTTGCATCGCGGACTCCAATGCAACGATCGCACTGCCAATTTCTTGAACCTCGATGATCCCCTTGACTTGGCCTTGCTTTCCTATCAGGTTTAATATGACTTCTGCCCCCTCTTTGAGCATGATTAAGTCTGCGCTAGCTTTAGATTTGAATTTGTACAACATAGCGAATACTCCTTATTAGTTAGTATTCAAGATTTTCTTAACACAGCGATTGAATTCAATTGCCGCTTCGTATTGCGCCCAGTGACCAGCACTGGGAATTACATCGAAACTTCTCAAGTCACAATTTGACAACCTTCCTTTAATTTGATGGATTTTTCCTAAATACAATGCATCCAATTCCCCCCATATTGCATGCACTGGGCATGTCCAATTCTTTTGCAACTCAATCATCGCATCCCCTCTTGCAATGCGTCTTCTCTTTAAACGATCCCTTTGAACATTGTGCCTTTGCATTTCGAGCGTTGATTCATCAATTGCTCCTGGATCTGCGATCATCATCACTTCTAAATTATGACGATAGACATTCCAAATTTCTGCCTCACTCATCTGCGGCCTTAATCCCCTGAGCGCAAGCGGGGTACCTGTTAATCCAAGAGCCGGCACGCCTACTAAGATCAATTTGCAGATCAAATCTGGAAATTGCGAGGCTATGAATCCTGCGACTAGACCACCAAATGAAAATCCCATTACTTGTACCGGTGAACTGCCCAAAACCTCTTTTATTCCCTGAGCTACATAGGGGGCTAAATCATTTGCATCTAAAGCTTGTGGAGGTAAATCGGACTCTCCAAATCCCGGTACGTCCAATGCCCAGATCTCATTGTCTTTGCTGAGTTCTTTGATGTTTCTAACCCAATGAGTCCAGCTACCACTGCCCCCGTGCAAAAGTAATAATCGTTGACCTTTGCCTTTACTCCAAACTCGCCAAATTTGTTTAGAGCCCAAAGGAGAGCATTCAATACGTTGCGCATCATTTTCTAATTCGCAAATTAAATCTCTATCATCCATATTTGTTCTGCAAGTTTAAATCGGCATAGGGGGTAGTCTACTCGACTACACCCCTGCCACACCACCTGG
>DAIUEA010000222.1:0-3064 GCA_036845365.1 Limnohabitans sp.
ATAGAAAATTCCCCAATGATCGGGCCCCGCGTTGCAGAGTATTCACTGTCTGCGGACATCACTCGTTGGAAAACGTCTTGTTGAGGAATTGAGCCAAGCATCATCGTAAGAGCTGATGCAGTGAAAAACATATAAGACTTAAAGTCGGGATCAGGCAAGAACCTAAACATGTCTTTGGACTGCGCCAAGCGAATCACCTCGCCAGCACCGCCGGCTTGTTGGCCCGCAAAAACGGCTAGGATGGCAAGCCCTAAAACTAAAATAATCATCTGAATAAAATCAGTTATTGCAACAGACCACATGCCTCCAAAAAGAGTGTAAGCAAGTATGGAGATCACTCCAATGATCATCCCTACAGATAAGCTTATGGCCCCCGCGGACAACACATTAAAAACCAAGCCCAACGCGGTCACCTGTGCAGAGACCCAGCCCAAATAACTAATCATGATAATTAAAGAGCACAAGATCTCGACCTCCTTGCCGAATCGCTGTCTAAAGTAATCACTGATTGTGAGCAGCGTCATCTTATAGAGCTTAGACGCAAAAAAAGCCCCTACAAGTATGAGACAAATTCCCGCTCCAAAGGGGTCCTCTACAACGCCTCCAAGGCCTGAGTTCACGAATCTGGCGGGTATGCCTAGGACGGTCTCCGAACCAAACCACGTCGCAAACGTAGTGGTAACGATCATGGCGATAGGTAAATGTCGCCCTGCAATTGCAAAATCAGCTGAATTTTTAACTCTTTTAGCTGCAATCAGTCCAATTGCAATCGTGATCAGCAAATAAATTATGACCAGTGTAAGTAACATTTAAACAAACCTCTTTTATGTCTGTAATTTAATATCAAAAACCAGTAATTACTCTCAACTCAACTATATTGAATTTGAACCCAAAACTGCATTATCACCAATCCCCCTATAAAGCCAATCAAAATCCACATAAATCGTTGTAATAAAGAATTGGTCTTGCGTTGCTCCTCAATCAAGCGGCTTATTTCTGCTTTGTTATGGTTAGGGGTGTTTTTAAGAAAGTCATGAAATAAACGGGGCAAAGCGGGAAGCATCTTAGCGTATAAAGGGGCCTCTGCTTTGATCTGCTCCCATAACTTATTCGGTCCAATTTGGTCTGACATCCATTTCTCAAGAAACGGCTTTGCGGTGCTCCATAAATCCAATTCTGGATCAAGTTGTCTTCCTAAACCTTCGATATTGAGTAAGGTTTTCTGTAACAGCACGAGCTGGGGCTGTATCTCAACGTGAAATCTCCTGGAAGTTTGAAACAACCTCATCAGCACCAGCCCAAGCGAAATCTCTTTCAAAGGACGGTCAAAGTAGGGCTCGCAAACCGCTCTAATGGCTGTCTCCAGCTCATTGACCTTGGTTTTTGCTGGCACCCA
Organism: Limnohabitans sp.; assembly: GCA_036845365.1. Taxonomy (GTDB): domain Bacteria; phylum Pseudomonadota; class Gammaproteobacteria; order Burkholderiales; family Burkholderiaceae_C; genus Limnohabitans. Next base: position 1,397 of record DAIUEA010000222.1, read on the forward strand.
GCCCGATTCAATGTGCAACTCCGCTACTCTTTTGTAGTCTCTTCTAAAGAATGCGGTAAAGTTTTGAGCCAAATACTCTTTGTCAAATTCAGTCAACGTCCCAACAATTCCAAAATCAAGGGAGATGTACCTGCCAAAAGTTTCTGCCTCCAGGCTAACTTGAATATTGCCAGGGTGCATATCTGCATGAAAAAAACCGTCCCGAAAAACCTGTGTAAAAAATATGGTGACGCCGTCTTTAGCCAATTGACCAATATCGACTCCTGCTTGGATTAGACGATCGACTTGGTTAATGGGTACGCCTTTCATCCTTTGCATCACAATCACATCGGTGTGGCAGTAATCCCAAATCATCTCAGGGATTAAAACTAAATCGAGCCCTTCCATATTTCTTCTTAGCTGGGCCGCGTTTGATGCTTCGCGCACCAAATCTAACTCATCATGCAAATGATTATCAAACTCTTTAACCACCTCTTTAGGTTTTAAGCGTTTGCCATCCTCGAATAAAAACTCTACCCAAGATGCCATCATTCGCATCAAGTCTAAGTCCTTCTCGATGACGCTTAGCATGCCCGGGCGAACGACTTTAATCGCCACCTCGCGGCTGCCTCCCTCTTTATTTGCAAGCACTGCAAAGTGGACCTGAGCGATGGAGGCGCTTGCAACTGGAACTTTGTCAAACTCGGTGAAAATGTCGTCAACTTTGCGACCAAAAGATTTTTCAATCGTTGCTATAGCGATATCCGAGCTAAAGGGTGGGACTCGGTCCTGAAGTTTTGCAAGTTCGTCTGAAATATCTTCAGGTAAAAGATCGCGACGCGTTGAGAGCACTTGCCCAAATTTTACAAAAATAGGCCCTAAATTCTCCAATGCCTGTCTGAGCCTTACCCCACGAGGCGAGTTCAAATTTCTGCCAAAAGTTAGGATTTGTAGAAGTGCTTTAAGACCAGGTTTATGAAAACTGGACAATATGATCTCATCAAGTCCAAAGCGAAATACGATCCATAAAATAAAAAGGGTTCGGTAAATTCTGCTCATCATTCAAACTTCTTACTTGCGACATTGGGTCTCAAAGACTCAATACCAAGTTTCACAGTCTTAGCAAACTCTTTGAGGGCCGTTGCGCATTGCTTGCCAATCAAAACAGCAAGCCTTGCCATCTCATCCCCCACTAAGCGCGATAGATCAGACTCCACATCCCACTTGACGTGATCGATAAGCCAGTTTACTTCGGCTGCAAGTTGTACGTCCCCCTCTATGCGGATGGCAGGCTTCTCACCTTGAGAAAAATTTTGCAACATAAGGAGCGCAGAGCTCTCGTTAATGTTGAGCACCAAGTCTGCGTGACCGTCCTCTACGCTCACTCGATCAATTAAACCGGCGGGCGTAAAGCATAAACGCATCTGAACTTGGTTCCACTTCAACTCAACGCTCTTACCCTTTTGCCTTTTGAGCCGATCCATGGCGACAGGCTCTTGTTTTAAAACATGATTTAAAAATAAAACAATCTTTTGCTGCTCCTCATCCACCAACCACTGCGGAGGCTTCAAACCCAAAATGATTCGCTCCAAATTAAAGGCTAGATCTTTTAATGTTTCAAACGGATTCATATTTAATTTCCCATTTCTGTGATGCAATGTATCTTTGATGATTTGTAGCGTTTACTGC
>DAIUEA010000222.1:3074-3944 GCA_036845365.1 Limnohabitans sp.
CCCCGCAAACCAACCAACCCGAGGAGCCGTTCCTGGGCTTTGACATACTCCATACTTCCCTAAAAGAGTTGGGACCTTGGGATGGGTCCTCGCGTATGAGTCCGGAAAATTCGACACTGGCTAAGTAAGCGGCCTCTAACTCTTGAAGACCCAAAAGCTCTGCTTGTAATGTGATGACCTCTGTTTTGTTGACCTGCCCGTTTAAGTGCTGCTCGCGCTCTTGCAACTGAGCCTTGATTTCGGACAACATTTGATCCGTTAGCATGGAGTGCAAGGTCACCATATCTGCGCAGTCCCATGCCATTTGTAGCTTTAAAAAAACCTCCTTGGCAGTACCAACAAAACCATTCGCATCAAAGTCCTCTGGCACTCTCCAATGCGTTGATCTGGCGTTACTTTGCAAAATACTGGGTTGTGAGCTTGGCTCAAAGCCAAGCCCCTCCCATGGCCGAGCGGAGGCGTCGTTGCCTACATTTTTTGAATGGTAGTGAGTAAACTGAATGGGGTTGTTTGGAGAGCCAAGAGCTTCAAAGCGAGTTGTATTTTTATAGTCCGGCGAAAGACGAAATGCATCTCTTGGGTTGGCAAAATTTAATCTCCGAACAAAGTACAAGACAAAGGGAAACACTAAAAGAAGAATCAGTGTTGCGCCGAGCCAAGAGTCTCCCGCATCAGTGCTGCCCCATCCGAAGGAGTGCATCAGCCAAGATACACCCAAGCCCGTGGCGACCGCGCCAAGCATTCCTCCCATCATGCTTCTTGGATACTGCGCAGGGGCGGGACTTGGAGCAGGTGAATTAAGAGGGGGGCGGTTCTGTAAGGCAACAGGGGCAGGGGCAGAGGCAGATGCAGAATTTGACTCTTTAGGGG
>DAIUEA010000223.1:0-3931 GCA_036845365.1 Limnohabitans sp.
CTGTTTGACCCATCGCTTTTCTTCGATACTGGGCTCGTCTAAATCTACCCAAATGGGTTGGAATTTGGACAGCTCCTCCAAAGATTCAATCTCTTCTTGAAACAGGCGACCGTTTGCGAGTGTGAATATATTGAGCATGACTTTTTGGGTGCGCAGCGCACCGGTGTTGAGGTTCGAACTAAAAAAAGCGGCTTTCGAACCTCGAAACTATGCATCAGCGTGCAATATGCCCAAAGAGTCGAAAGCTACCAACTAGGGTAGGGTTCCAAGGAGGTGTCTCCGTTGTTAAGATTGAACTATTATGACACTCAAACAATACAAATGCACGTTAACCCTAGTGGATTTTGGAATCTAGGTTTGTGGATGGACACGGTTGCCCAGACAGGGCTTTAGCCCAAAGGCTAGGCTTTAAGGTAGCGCCTAAATTGGCTCCTAAGTTGGCCCTTAAATTTACGATTTGATAAAGTAAATTAAATTAAATGGAAAGCAAGGGAAGGCGCTTGAGTGAGGATTTGTGTTGAGTAGGCAAAGAGTGAGTGCCTCTTCAAGTTACTTTGCTAGTTTACACAATATTTGTCCCCTTCGTCTATTAGGGAAGATGCCTCAGTAAATTAATGGCTTTCTTCCCGCGAGGGCTTGCAATTTTGGTTCGCCAGGCGCATCATGCAAATGCGGGCTTAAATTAATTTGGAACCGCAAGCATCCAAGACGTAAGTAACTAAACGGTAAAAGGGTCATCTATGAATTTAACAATAAGTGGACATCATTTGGAAGTAACTCCATCACTAAGGACTTACGTCACTGGTAAGCTAGACCGAGTCATTCGGCACTTTGATCAGGTCGTGGACGTCAAAGTTTTGTTATCAATCGATAACCAAAAAGAGAAGGAAAAAAGACAACGCGCTGAATGCAATATCTTGGTTAAAGGCAGCGACATTTTCGCTGAAAGCGCCCATGAGGACTTATATGCGGCGGTGGACGATTTGGTCGATAAATTAGACCGACAGGTGGTTAAGCACAAAGACAAAATACAAAATCATCACCATGAAAGCGCCAAAAGAACGCTTCAGTGAACAAAAGCGTACTTTGTAATTAAACAACAACCCTTAAGAAGTGAATACTCAGGTGCATAATAGGCCCTGAATATGAACAGACTAACCTCCATTTTGTCGCCCGCGTTGGTACAAGTCAACGTTGATGCAACTAGCAAAAAAAGAGCCTTTGAGGAGGCGGGGTTGTTGTTTGAAAATTTGCACGCTCTGGGCAGATCGCTCGTTGCAGACAGTTTATTTGCCAGAGAGCGACTGGGCTCAACTGGCCTGGGACACGGAGTAGCAATCCCTCACGGGCGAATCAAGGGATTAAAAAACCCATTGGCCGCGGTCTTCCAACTTGCGAACCCAATTGGTTTTGATGCCCCCGATGAGCAACCGGTCTCGTTGTTGATTTTTTTGCTCGTTCCAGAGGCCTCAACACAAAAACATCTAGAGATCCTGTCTGAGATTGCAGAGATGCTTGCGGACGTAAGCGTTAGGGACCGCCTTAAAAGAAGTCAGGACGCAGGCTCTTTGTTTGAAGTAATCACATCTTGGAAATCAGCCTTAATTGCATAAATTTATGCATGGTTTTTTACTGGGGTTTTTAGTAGCTTGGGCCCCTTAAATCTTTAACACTCATAAAAAGACCGCCTCTTTGTGAAACCCACCGTCATCAGCGCTCAGGTTTTATTTGAAGACTTTAAACAAAAGTTAGCTTGGCAGTGGCTTGCAGGCCAAGAGGCGCTAGACAGGCACTTTGACAAAGAAGCAATTCAAGAGGCCCGCTCTGGCGCAGACCTGGTTGGCTATTTAAACTACATTCATCCCTACAGACTGCAGCTAATTGGTAAAAGAGAGATTGATTATCTGTTGGCGGGAACTGAGGAGGAATCGAACGTCAAATTTGAACAGATCGTCAGTTTAGAGCCTCCAGCGCTCGTCATCGCAGAGGGGCAACCGGCACCTGAGCAGTTGATTAATATTTGCAAAAAAGGGCGTATCCCTTTGTTTGCGACCCCCCATCCTTCTGCGTTTGTGATTGATGTCTTAAGCGCGTATCTATCTAAACACTTTGCGGAGCGAGCAACCGCGCACGGCGTGTTCATGGATATTTTGGGCATGGGCGTGCTCATTACGGGTGAGTCAGGTCTTGGAAAGAGTGAGCTGGGTTTGGAGCTTATCTCTAGGGGTCACGGCCTGGTTGCGGATGATGTGGTTGATTTTTACAGAATAAATCAATCGACCATAGAGGGAAGGTGTCCCGAGCTTTTACTTAACCTTTTAGAGGTCAGAGGGATTGGGCTTTTGGATATTCGAGCCATATTTGGGGAAACCGCCGTAAGGCGCAAAATGCGCCTTAAATTGATTGTTCATTTAGTAATGCGCGAGACCTTAGAGCGCGACTATGACCGTCTGCCCCACGAGCCCTTGACGCAAGAGATTCTTAATATGTCGATTCGCAAAGTGGTGATTCAGGTGATTGCTGGGCGCAATATAGCGGTTTTGGTGGAGGCTGCGGTTCGCAACACCATATTGCAGTTTAGAGGTATCAACACCTATGAGGAATTTGTGAGCAGGCACAAAAGGGAGATGGATAAAGCCTTGGATCCCAAATACGGCGAATCCCTGTAGCCTTAAATAAGCGGGATTATTAGTTCATCAAGCCTTATAGGGGCAAGGTTGTTGCTTGCAGTGAGCGTATAAGCTCAGGGAGTGATCGGCAATCTCAAAACCCTTTAAAAGTGCGATTTGGTGTTGACGATCCTCTATTTCTGCATCAAAGAACTCCTCCACGCGCCCGCAGTCTAGGCATACCAAGTGGTCATGGTGCTCTCCCTCATTGAGTTCATAGACCGCCTTTCCGCTTTCAAAGTTACTTCTCTTTAAAAGCCCCGCTTGTTCGAACTGAAGCAATACACGGTAAACGGTTGCAAGCCCTATGTCCGAACGCTCTTCAAGGACGGCCCGGTAAATGTCCTCTGCGCTTAAATGACGAAGATTAGACTTTTGAAAAAGCTCAAGAATTTTTAATCTGGGTAAGGTGGCCTTGAGTCCCGTATTCTTTAAGTCTTCTTCGATGGGGGTCATGTTGAATTGTCCTTGTACGGTCTAATGATGAGGGGGAAGGGACACGGATAATTTTGACACGAATCGGCGTTGAAGTGAGAAGAAATCACGAAATTTAAAACTTTCTGTGAATATTTCCCTTCTGCCAGAGGCGATAAACAGTGTGATGAGTTTTGAATAGTCACTGTTGGTGCGCGTAGGAGTGGTAGGGTGGCCAAAGTAAGATGCCATTGAGGGAGGCAACTAAGCGCGGACTAGAAAAAAACAAAAAGACAATTTGACAGATCCGGTTTTGTAGGGGGGGTATGGTTGCAGTAAAAAGGGGGGGAGTTACAATAAGACGATGACTATATTTACTAATTTAAGTGCTTCGCTCCGCTCTACAAGAGTAAGTTTGGCATTGTCCCTTTTGTGCGCCGCACTCAGTTTGAGTGGCTGTATAACGCCCTATCACATCGAGGTTGTCCAAGGCAACTTTGTTTCCCGCGAACAACTCCAAGCCCTCAGTCCGGGGATGACGCGCAATCAGGTTCGCGACATTTTGGGGACGCCTTTAATTACCAGTCCTTTCCATGCCAATAGGTGGGACTATGCTTTCACGATTCGCCGTCAAGGAGCTGAGCCGCAGCAGCGGAAATTGTCTGTTTTTTTCAAAGTCGACCAATTTGAGCGTTTGGAGGCTGATGAGCTGCCAAGTGAGTCAGAGTTTGCCGCCAGAATTGATACGCAAAAAATAAACACCTCCAAGGCCACCAAAATGGAGGCTACCGAAAAGGAGTTGAACGCTTTTAAAACCAAACCCTCCGCGCCTGCCCCCTCCCCAGGTG
>DAIUEA010000224.1:0-3930 GCA_036845365.1 Limnohabitans sp.
TGAGGTCTTTTGTTGGTTAGTTCTACTTTAGCCTCTATCTCAGCCATTAGTTTAAGTAACCGACGCCTTTTACTTTCTTGCTCAAGGTTGGTGGGATCGGGCTGTGTTAAATTCATCTCAGCCATTTGTAATTTAATCTGAGCCAGTAGTTTGTTTTGCTGTGCAGCGAGCGCTTTGATAGCCGCCTCTTCGCGCTCTAAATCCTCACTATCCACAGAGTCCACAGTGCGCGCTGAGTTTTGAAGGGGTGAGCTCATTCGTCCTCTTTGCTCCTCCCCTCCGCCCTCTAAATTGGTTTGAGCCACAGCTTGGGCTTTCAAATTTTCATCTGCTTTTAAACGAATGTTGACCAGTATGAGGGGAAGCTCAGTATTTTGGACGAATCGATCAAAATGCTCAGGTGCCTTTAATTTAAGGCTCAACACTCCAGCATGTAAAAGCAATGACACCCCTAAGGCCCACTCAATTGGCCGCAGATTTTTGGCATAAAAAATGAACTTTTGGAATCTCAAGGGGCTATCTAAAATCTAATGGTTGTGAATAAGGTAACTAATTGAGGACGCCATTTTTTGCAGAAATTTGGGTCTCTGAGGTGATTGCGTTAAACTGTGATGAGCATTCAAACAAAACCCACTGATTAACCTGGTGGACCTGGTGGATCTGATGGACCAAGCGCGTTGGGGTAATCTCGCAGGGTAAGGTCATTGTGAAAGCTCATTGTGCAAGCTCATTGCGCAAGCTCACCGACCCCATACCCAGTACCTGGCTTGGGACTCTCGAGCTCAGGGGCACCACTTTGTTGAGCATTCTCTGGATTATTCTCTTCAATATCCAGGTCAAGCTCTAAGTTTAGTCCGACTGCGGCCCCACCTTGGGACGCGCTCAGGTCCTCAGAATCTTCCAAGTCTTCATCAAACTCCGGTATCTGGGTGCTCTCTAAACTGGTGTTAGATGTGGGGTGGCATAGTTCGAGGAAATCTGCCTTTAAGTCCATGCTCATCAAATCTATTGCCGATAAGCGCACTCTGATTTGTGCGCCTCGTTGTAAATCAGGAGCTCCGTTAACGCTTAAAACAAGGGGTAGCGTATCCGCTCTTGCTAGGGGGGGCGTGCCGGGGTAGGTTTTAAAGACGTTGACCGTCAATTCGTGAATATTTTCTTGTTGAATGTACTTAAGAGTCCAGTACCTCTCCATACTTGATTGGTATGAGTTGTAAGCTGTGTAGGTTGAATCAAATGCGGAAATGATTGCCATCAGGTCGGTATCTTTGGGCTTGAAAGGGGCCACCAAAGCAGCGGTGGCTCCGTGCTGCGCGCAGGCACAGATCTGCCACTGATTAACCAAATCCGTGTAACGACGAAGAGGGGACGTGCTCCAAGCGTAACACGGCACTCCAATCCCTGCGTGGGGTAAAGCCTTGGTGCTCATCCGCACTTTAATGCCTGGGGCCATACTCGCTTGACTTCTGTAAATACCCGGGACCCCTAGATCTGCCATCCACTTACCCCATGTGCTGTTGGCCAAAATCATGGCCTCTGCCACAATCAAATCAAGGGGCGCTCCTCGGTGTCTTGGTTCCAAGCGGACGACCTCTTGACCTGAGAGGGAAGTGTTTGGTGCTTTGTCGATGTGAAAATTAAAATCAGGCCTGTTAAAGTTTTCTGGCTTACCGCGCACTATTTCGCGTTGCGCTTTTAAATGCTGAGCAAATCGAAATAAGTAGGAAAGTTCCGCTCGGGGAAGCTCTAGGGTGCGGGGTAGGTTGCTGGTTTCACCACCACTAGAGTGGCTAGGGTTGTCACTACTGCCGCCAATAGTGCTGCCAATAGTGCCACTGTTGCCAGTTTTGCCGTTAGGGCCACAGGCATTGACTTCCTCGCTCGCCTTTGTTGCCCCAAACTGCGCTGTCTCCTGTGCACTGCCTGAGTCTTGAGTGCCCTCAAAATTGAGCCACTCTGCGGTCACGATTTTGTCGAGTCGGTCGTGCCTTAAATTTTGCTCAATCTTAATCCGCTCCACACGTGTGTAGGTGTTAAGGATCTCAAAATTATCGGTGTTGAGCACCACATACAAAGAAAGTGCAGGACAAACTTCCCCCTCTCTTAGAGTAAAGTGCTCGATCACCGATTTGGGGAGCATGGTTATTTTTACGCCTGGCATATAAACCGTAGACAAACGACTTCGTGCAAGTGCGTCCACGCTGTCGTGGGCTTTAATCCAAAGGGCTGGAGCTGCGATGTGTATACCCACGGTGACTTCGTTGGTGCCTAAACCTTGCACCGATAAAGCATCATCTATTTCGGTGGTTTGAGAGTCATCCACTGAAAACGCAACTGCACTGGTCAAAGGCAAGGAAGCCGTTATTTTTTCTAATTCAGCAGCAGTTGGAGCCGCTAAATTACTTGGAAATTCAACCCCCTTAGGAAACTGGTCAAATAAAAACCGCTGCCAATGAAACTCATATGCAGAGGCGACAGCGCCAGATTGGGTCAAAAGTGTCATAGCCGGCTTCTGCGCTTGTTTGGCGGCCTGTACAACGGCTTTGTAGGCGGGTGAATTCTTATCGGGTTTAAAAAGTATCTTGTAGATATCGTCTGATACCGCTTTGGGACAATTTCCAAGGACTAGCTCATCTGCCCACGCACCGATTTGAGATAGCAATTCTTTTTTTCGCTCAATCGCGATCAATGCTTGTTGAATGACCTCGAAGCTCGCTTTTTTGAACCTCCCCTTGCCCATTCGTCTAAAGTAATGTGGTGCGTCCTGAAGGGTTTTAAGCATCGCAACTTGCTCAGCCGGGGAGGGCGAGGCGCTGAAATATTCAACACTTAAATCTAAAAAACCAAACTCCTCAGCCGGTGCAAACTCCCAAGCAATTTGCAAATCAATAGCCGTACATATCTCATTTGCGCTAGAGAGCAATTCCTGCGGCTTGGGGGCCTCAAACTTAAACAAAATAGCGGCGTCTTTGACCTTGATGCGTTTACCACTTTCAAGCTCAATTTGTGCAGAAGCCTGTGCCTGGGACAAAATGCGTCCCGAGTGTAATTTGCCTGAATCTTCAAATAATGCATACATCCATGCATTGTCCCATGGTTGTATAGAGTGCGTTGGCTTAGAGCCCCAAAAAGTCGAGCAATACGCTTACATGTTGGTCAAAATCGGACATCGCGTGGTCTGAGCCCTCAACAATGTGCTGCGTTGCATTGGCGTGAGTTGCAACCATCTCCCTCCAGTCAAGGACTTCGTCTCCCGTACAGGCCATCAAAAGCTTTGGGATGCCTGCCTTGGACTGCGCTGTTGGGTAGAGCTTTTTTAACTCATCCAAATACTCTTCTTTAAAGTAAAAAGATTCACTTGGGTTTTGCCAGGTCGTTTGTTGGCCGATGTAGTGCTTCAGGTCGCTTGCCGGATCTGTCGCTGGGTTGATCAAAGCACATCTAAATCCCGCCTCATTGGCTAGCCAAGCGGCGTAAAAGCCGCCCAGTGAGGAGCCAACAACTGCGCTGGACTCTGGTTCCCATCCCTTGGTTAATTCAAGCATAAGACGCGCCGCCCCAGCAGGAGAGGGCGGTAACTGCGGGCAAACCCACTGAACGTCTTGGTAGCGAGTCCTAAAGATGTTGGCCAGGTACTGCGCTTTGTAGGAGTGGGGTGAGGAGCGAAATCCGTGGAGGTATATAAGTCGCTTAAGCATTGGAGGTCTGGAGCCTTGAAGGGGGTTTTAGGGAAAGGATGAGACGTCAGATCAAATCAAACCCTTATGAGCGATAATTCTTATTAAATGACTAGCCCTAAGGCTTTAGTCTGATGATAGACATTGTATTTTTATGACAACCGTATTCAACCGACCCAACGTTTATTACCGACTGTCCCCTCTTTTAAAGGGCTTTGATGGCCCTTTGGCATTGGCTGTGGGTATTTTGGCT
>DAIUEA010000225.1:0-3105 GCA_036845365.1 Limnohabitans sp.
CATGCCGTAAGTGCCGTTATCGGCTTTAACGATTACGAAAGGTTTTTCGTTGATGCCGTATTCTTTGTATTTTTTCTTAATCTTGGTGAGCAACGAGTCCACATTGCTCACCAAACAGTCCATACCCAAACTCTCACTGAAGTTCACCTCACCACAGGCAGCGAACATGGGGTTGATCAGCCACGGATCGATTCCAAGGAGCTTGCCAAAGCGCTTGCTGACCTCCTCGTAGCTCTCAAAGTGCAAGCTTTTGCGGCGCACACTCCAACCCGCGTGCAAGGGCGGGAGTAAATATTGTTCGGTTAGGTCCTCCAAAATTCCAGGTATCCCAGCACTCAAATCGTTATTAAGCAAAATCGTGCAAGGGTCAAAGTTTTCTAAGCCCAACCTTCGCTTGTTGCGAATGACGGGCTCAAGTAAAACGGTCTCCCCGTTGGGCAGCGTGATCGGTGTAGGCTCTTTGATCTCTGGATTGATGGAGCCGATACGGACATTTAAGCCCGCCATGTGGAAAATGCGCTGAAGCTGCGCTACGTTGCTTAGATAAAAAGTGTTGCGCGTGTGATTTTCTGGAATAAGAAGCAAATTGCGCGCCTCAGGGCATATTTTCTCAATTGCAGCCATGGCTGCTTGAACGGCCAAGGGCAGCATCTCGGGGGTCAAATTGTTCCAGCCCCCGGGATACAAATTGGTATCTACGGGCGCTAGTTTGAAACCAGCATTTCGAATATCCACTGAGGTGTAAAAGGGAGGGGTGTGCTCCATCCACTCTAGCCTAAACCACCGTTCTATGGCAGGCATCGAGTCGATGATGCGCTGCTCTAATTCGTTAATGGGCCCGGTTAAGGCCGTGATCAGATGTGGAACCATGCTTACTTTCGTTAATTGAATTACTTTTCTTAGCTAAACTTATAAAGCTTGAGGGGAGGGAGGTGAGATCGATTGTTTAGGCTTTAACTTGGTCCAGCTTGGTCTAGATTTTTTTGACTTTATTTGGTTCACTCAATACCGTGCAGCGTGCAAATAACAGAATGAACTTTTTGTGGGTTTTAAATGCGAATCTCACCATTTCCAAGCACCACGTATTTTAGCGAAGTGAGCCCCTCAATCCCAACTGGCCCTCTTGCATGAAATTTATCCGTTGAGATCCCTATTTCTGCCCCTAACCCGTACTCAAACCCGTCAGCAAACCTGGTGCTTGCGTTGACCATGACGCTGGCCGAGTCTACTTCGCGAAGGAACCGCTGCGCGTTTGAGAAGTGCTCCGTCAATATGGCATCCGTATGGTGGGAAGAGTACCGATTGATATGATCAATTGCCTCATCTAAGGTGTCGACAATTTTGATGCTGATGATGGGGGCCAAATACTCCTCGTACCAATCTTGCTCGCTTGCAGCCTTTAAATTAAGTCCACTCACTCCTGCAAGCATCTCAAGCGTGCGAGCGCAGCCTCTAATTTCCACCCCTTTTGAGCAAAATATAGAGGCCATCTTAGGTAAAAATGGCTCTGCAACTGCCCTCGCCACTAGCAAACTCTCCATGGCGTTACAGGGGCTGTATTTTTGAGTTTTGGCATTATCACAAACTCTCAAAGCCATCTCAACATTACACGTTTCGTCAACAAAAGTATGACAGTTGCCGTCTAAATGCTTAATCACCGGGACCTTTGCCTGTGCACTGATGCGCTCAATCAAACCCTTACCGCCCCTGGGGATGATGACGTCCACATACTCGGGCATGCTGATTAGGTGCCCGACAGCGTCTCGGTCAACCGTTCCAACCAATTGCACCGCATCCTTGGGCAGTCCAGCCTGCTCTAAAGCTTCTTGCACGATCACAATAAGGGCTAGGTTGGACTGAAGTGCCTCCGAGCCTCCGCGTAAGATGCAAGCATTACCGCTTTTGATGCTCAAGGAAGCTGCCTCCACGGAAACACCTGGGCGACTTTCATAGATCATCCCAAAGACACCTATGGGCACGCGCATCTGTCCCACACGAATGCCGCTAGGTTGCTCTTTTAAACCGACGATTTCACCGATCAAGTCAGGCATAGTTGCCAACTGTTCGCACCCAAGTGCGCAGGTTTCTAGGGTCTTTGGCGTCAGTCGCAAACGGTCCAAGAGTACATCTGAGATGCGGTTTGCCTCGGCTTTTGCACAATCGACTTCGTTGGACTTCATTAAATTGGCAGACTCACTCCTGAGTTTTTCGGCTATAAGCCTGAGAGCTCGAGTTTTTTTGTGAGACGAAGCTTTGGCCATCAACGCACTTGCTCGTCTGGCCCGAACTCCTAGCTCCTGCATTTGTTCAAAAAGATTATTTGCATTCATGGGACTATTTTCTCACCATCTGTTTGAATTTGCATGAAATCCTTGATTTCTATCAACAAGGACTGAAAAACGTCGCACAACGCAGCAACTAAGACAGGAAAGCGCGCTTGCGTTTGCGAGTAGGGGAAGCCAAAGGTCGACCCACAGCTCTCAACTAAGCCTTGCAAATGCTCCCCAAGCGCTGCGCAAGGCGGTGCAACGCTTGCCAAGGATCCTCGGGCCATAGGGGAGACTTTAGACCCTTAATAACACCGTCCACGATGTGAGCGTCTTTCATCAAAACATTAAGATGGTTGATGCGGATGGTTGGCACAATTCTGTCATAAAGCCTCTCACGGTCTCCCCATATCCGGTTTTCTTTTAAAGCAACACCGATAGATTTACCTTGCTCCATAGACGCTTTGACCCGTCGAAGACTCCTAATCTCCTCTGCCAAGGTGTGGTGGGTGAGGACGGCAGCGACCCCCTCGGCCTTTAGACCATCCATCATCTTTTGAACTCTGAGAGGTTGGCCTTGCAAAATGGCTTGGGTTAATTTAAAAACGTCATAACGCGCTACATCTAAAACGGCCATCTCAATTTGCTCAAAACTCAGTTCTCCCGGGGGGTAGAGGAGGCCTAATTTTTGAACCTCTTGGTGCGCTGCCAACAAGTTGCCTTCGACTCGATCAGAGAAAAACTTCAACACCCTTTGTCCAGCCTCTCCACTGGGTACGCGCTGCTCTTGGGCGCTTAAACGCTGAGCGATCCAAGTGGGCAACTCATGCCTTGAGAC
>DAIUEA010000225.1:3115-3914 GCA_036845365.1 Limnohabitans sp.
CCTAGAGACAGGCTCGATTGGAACACTAACGCCTGCGCTCTCCAAGGCCATAAACCAAGCAGAGTTTTTCATGATTTTGTCTGCTTTAGGCAAATAAACCATGGTCAGCACGCCTTGCTCGTGTGCACTGTTGGAGGCCATGTTTTGAAGCGCAACAGAGCCCTCTTTGCCTGGTTTACCGCTGGCGATTCTAATTTCAATGATTTGTTTATCCGCAAAAAGACTTTGGGAGCCCGCACTGGCAAGTACTTCACTCCAATCAAAGTGCGCCCCAAAAACTGAAAAGACGTGGCGATCAGTGTAGCCCTCTTGCAGGGCCCGTTGCCTGACTAAATCGCTTGCCTCTTGAACCAACAAAGCTTCATCTCCGTGAAAGACATATAGGTTACCCATCCCCTTGGAGAGATGATCCGCTAGTTTGTTGGGTAGTACTTGCAAGATTAGCTTTGGTGTGATTTTGAGAAAAGGGCTTTAATTTACGCCGATTATCTGGAGTTGAACCATTGCTTGCCTACACTGGCCACGCGTCGAATCATTTGCTCGGCTATGTCGGACTGCATGTTGCGGTAAAGGAGCTGCTCCTCGGCCTCTTTGGACAAAACAATGGTCTCATTAAAGCTGATATCTCTAAAGAGTGAGATTTCGGTCTCAGGGATCAACTCTACCCCGTCTTGGGTTCGCAGCTTAAAAGAAATATTCAACCTCAGTTGAAACGCGTTCACGGTGCCCGCTGCAGTTCTTCCAAGAATAACTTTATCTTTTTGGTCATGAATAATCTCAAGTATGACCTGTGCTTGAT
>DAIUEA010000226.1:0-689 GCA_036845365.1 Limnohabitans sp.
ACCTCGTCAGTCAACTCAAGGCTCAGAGAGTGATCAAATCAGTTTAGCAACCGACCAAACGGAGGTCGGCACGCAGGCTCCCCCATCGGCTGCCCCTAACCTTTAAAGCTGTTCGTAATGGGGTAGCGCCAATCTTTACCAAAGCTGCGATGGGTCACGCGAATACCAATTGGAGATTGTCTTCTTTTGTATTCGTTTATCTTGATTAAATGAGTCACACGCTCAACATCAGGCCTGTTAAATCCAGCTTGTACGATTTGCTCAACCTCCATGTCTTGCTCCATGTAGCGCTCCAAAATAGCGTCTAGTACATCGTAGGGGGGAAGACTGTCTTGGTCAGTTTGGTCAGGCCTGAGCTCTGCGCTGGGGGGGCGAGTGATGATGCGTTCTGGAATGGGGATGATGCCCTGTTTGAAGGGATCATTTAAATTTCTCCACTTGGCCAGTTTAAAGACAGTTGTTTTTGCTACATCCTTAATCACTGCGAAACCACCCGCCATATCCCCGTAAAGCGTGCAGTAACCGGTTGCCATTTCACTTTTATTTCCTGTGGTCAAAACAATCGCGCCCTTTTTATTGGACAACGCCATCAGCATGGTGCCCCTAATTCGGGCTTGTATGTTTTCTTCGGCTGTGTCAGAGGCAAGGCCTGCAAATTCGTTTTCCAGAGATTTTAAAAATGCATCGAA
>DAIUEA010000226.1:699-3892 GCA_036845365.1 Limnohabitans sp.
GTATTGAACTCCCAAGCGGTTTGCCATCTCACGGGCATCCAACCAGCTTATCTCGGCCGTATAAGGGGACGGCATCATTACGGCGCGAACCCTATTTGCCCCGAGTGCATCAACAGCTATTGCCAATACAACAGCAGAGTCAATCCCCCCCGATAAGCCAATGAGCACACCTGGAAATCTATTTTTTTGAATATAGTCACGAACCCCGATCACAAGCGCACGCCACAAATCAAGCTCCTCAGTGCAATCGGCTTCAATTGAGCCGCCCAGACTTATCAAAGTTTGAGGGCTGTTGGGTACGCTGTGCTCGTTAGATTTAGAGACTGACAGTGTTTGGGGCTGAGATAAGGTGGGACTATTAAGGGACACCTCAATCTCAAACAGTTCCTCCTCAAAGCTATTGGCTCTTGCAACCAGTTGACCTGAAGCATTAAGAGCAAAGGACCTTCCCTCAAATACGACCTCATCTTGTCCCCCAACCAAATGGGCATAGACCAGGGGTAACTGGGTTTGAAGCACGCGCTCCCTCATTGCTTGCTCACGCTCGTGCACCTTGCCCACATGAAAGGGTGACGCATTTAAGACGACCAACATCTGTGCGCCGGCCTGTGCACTTGACAAGGCGGGGCCCTCATACCCCGCGTCCTCACAAAATAGTAGACCGACCTTAACGCCCAAGACCTCAAAGACGCAGGGCTCTATTCCTGGTTCAAAATATCTTCTTTCGTCAAACACTTGATAATTAGGCAGTTCCCGTTTGGCGTAGTGTGCAATGGTTTTACCCTCACAGATCACACTTGCTCTATTTTGGCGCTTAGGGGTTGTAACCGAGCGAGTTCGAAGGTCACCCCCGGTTGGGTGTCCAACCACAACGTACAAATCTTTTAATGAAGCCAATTCCTTGCTGATGTGGTTGACTGCCTCATCACAGATTTTAGTAAAAGAGGGTCTTAAGAACAAATCCTCACAAGCGTAGCCACACAGCGAGAGTTCGGGCGTGAGAACTAAATTGGCCCCATTGGAGTGTGCGGTTTTAGCTGCATCGATGATTTTTTTTGCGTTACCGTATATATCGCCCACAACATAGTTAAGTTGAGCAACACAAATTTTTTGCAAGACAGAGGTCATAATTTCAACATAAAAAATAAAACTTACAAATACAATTTTGCTTCAGCATAATACAAAACAAGAAAATGCGCTTGATGACCACACAATGAAGTGAAAACAAACAAACATGTCCCCCAAATCCACTCAAAATCATGATTATGACATCCAAGTGCACAGTAGCACCGCGCTGATCGACGCTGTTGAATGGAATCAGCTCCTAAGCGCGCAAACAAACCCAACCCCCTTCATGAAGCATGAGTACTTGTATGCCATGGAGCACAGCCTGAGTGCAACCGAGCAAACGGGATGGAGTGCCCGGTTCTTCACCATACACCGCGGTAAGGATTTGGTTGCGGCTTGCCCAATGTATCTAAAGGCACACTCCTATGGTGAGTTTGTATTTGACTGGGCATGGGCAAGCGCTTACGAGCAACACGGACTACCCTACTATCCCAAAGCACTTGTTGCGGTTCCCTTTACGCCCGTGCCAGGGACAAGGTTAATGGCCATTGATGAGAGCTCAAAAGAGCTACTCACAAAAGCCATTAAAGCTTGGGTCAAGGAGCAAAATCTCTCATCACTACATCTTTTATTTGGCTCTGATGATGACTTAAATGTCTGCGCCAAGAACAAGTACATGCTCCGCCACACTGTTCAGTTTCACTGGCAGAACACTGGATTCTTAGATTTCAATGATTTTTTGAGCAGTCTTAACCAAGAAAAAAGAAAAAAAATAAAACAAGAAAGAGCCCGGGTTGCAAAAGCGGGCGTTACTTTTATTTCCAAAGAGGGGGTCCACATTACAGATGAGGACTGGGCTTTCTTTTACTCCTGTTACGAGCAGACTTACTACGAGCACGGTAACGCACCCTACCTAAGTCGGGAGTTTTTTGAGAGCATGAAACTTACGATGGCTCACAACTGGGTGCTCTTTATTGCAACAAAAGATCAATCAAGAATAGCGTGTAGCCTGGTTGCGGTCTCCGATCAGCCAACCTCAGCCCAGGGCGTGCTTGAAACTGATTCAAACAACAGAGTCGCCTATGGCCGCTACTGGGGGGCATTAGAGAGAGTGGATTGTCTGCACTTTGAGGCCTGTTACTACGCGCCTATTGAATGGTGTATCAACAACAGTATCACACGATTTGAGGGAGGGGCACAAGGCGAACATAAAATGGCAAGAGCCTTAATGCCCGTTAAAACGAGCAGTGCTCATTACTTAGTTCACCCCTCTTTTTCATCTGCGGTTCAAAATTTTCTCGACCGAGAGGAACAAGGCATTGAAAACTACATGGAAGACTTGGAGAGGCGAACCCCACTCAAGGGGGCAGTGCTTAAATGAGGTTTTGGCTCTCGTTTAGTTACTTTTGTAGTTTGTCTTTGTAGGCCTGAATTCCAGCCATGATTTCTGTCTTTGCAGCTTCAGGACCCTCCCAGCCAATAATTTTGACCCACTTGCCCGCTTCAAGATCTTTATAGTGCTCAAAGAAATGGGAGATGGTTTTGAGTCTCAAAGGATTTAGATCCTCCGGTTTTTGCCAATGCGAGTAGATAGGGAGAATTTTATCTGTGGGAACAGCAAGCACCTTACCGTCTTCACCCGCCTCGTCCAACATCTTTAAAATTCCAATAGGGCGACAAGTTACGACTGCGCCTGGGAATAATGGGACAGGGGTGATGACGAGAAAGTCCACCGGATCCCCGTCGCCGCTAATGGTACGGGGCACATACCCGTAATTAGTGGGGTAGTGCATGGCAGTGCTCATGAAGCGGTCTACAAAAATAGCCCCTGTTTCTTTATCAACTTCGTATTTAACTGGGTCAGCGTTCATTGGAATTTCAATGATCACGTTGAATGCTTCAGGAGCGTTTGAGCCGTAAGTTACGTTATCTAGTGACTTGTTTGATTTTGGTGTTTATTTTTAACTTGGAAAAAGAGCCCTCACCAACTGGGCTGATTCAAGGACAAACCCTTGATTGCGTTGAAAGCAAGTACTTCACCGTATGGGACTTTTATTATCTTACAGATCCTTTGGTGATAAAAGACCTTTTTAACGCTTTTGACAGCGTACCTTAGAAAAAATGG
>DAIUEA010000227.1:0-3884 GCA_036845365.1 Limnohabitans sp.
TAAAAACTGGTGGCAAGCAGTATCGCGTGTCAACCGGCGAAAAAATTAAAGTAGAGCTGATCGCTGCGGATGTAGGCCAAGAAATCGTTCTTGATCATGTTTTAGCAGTTGGAAACGGCGCTGAAATCAAGATTGGAACGCCCTTGGTATCTGGTGCATCCGTCAAGGCCACTGTTATTGCTCAAGGTAAGCACGATAAAGTACGCATTTTCAAAATGCGCCGTCGTAAGCACTACCAAAAAAGACAAGGTCATCGCCAGCAGTTTACTGAGTTGGAAATCGCCTCAATTTCGGCATAAGGAGCAAATAAATGGCACAGAAAAAAGGTGGTGGATCCACACGAAACGGGCGCGACTCACAACCGAAAATGTTGGGTGTTAAAGCTTTTGGCGGCGAGCAGGTTAGCGCTGGCTCCATTATTGTTCGTCAACGTGGAACTAAATTTCATCCTGGTACAAACGTGGGTATAGGCAAAGACCATACTTTGTTTGCACTTGTTGACGGTCATGTTAAATTTGCAATTCGTGGTGCTCTTAACAAGCACACTGTGAACGTGACTCCCGCTTAAGATAATAATTAAGGCTCACGACAAGCCCCGCTGGTCGGGGCTTTTTTCATAAGGGGCCCAAAATGAAGTTTGTAGATGAAGCTTATATAGACATTGCGGCTGGTGACGGCGGGAATGGCTGCGTCTCATTTAGACACGAAAAATTCAAAGAGTTTGGTGGGCCTAATGGGGGTGATGGCGGACGGGGGGGACACGTTTACGCTGTTGCAGATTCCAGCCTCAACACACTTGTTGATTACAGATACTCGAGACGACATGAGGCAAAGAAGGGCCAGCACGGGATGGGGTCCGACATGTTTGGCGCTGCAGGCGATGACATTATTTTAAAAATGCCAGTCGGCACAATCATGGCCGACTCTGAAACGGGGGAAGTTTTATTCGAACTTCTAACGCCTGGTGAAGTAATAATGATTGCCAAGGGTGGGGACGGCGGCTTTGGGAATATGCGTTTCAAGAGTGCCATTAATAGAGCGCCGCGTCAAAAAACACCTGGCTGGCCTGGTGACCGAAAGAGTTTGAAGCTAGAGCTTAAAGTTTTGGCGGATGTGGGCTTACTTGGAATGCCAAATGCGGGTAAGTCAACGCTTATCTCTGCGGTCTCTAATGCACGTCCCAAGATTGCTGATTATCCCTTCACTACCCTACATCCCAATTTAGGCGTGGTGAGAGTGGGGCCTGAGCAAAGCTTTGTGGTAGCCGATGTGCCGGGGTTGATCGAAGGCGCAGCAGAAGGGGCGGGGCTTGGACATCAATTTTTGAGGCACTTACAGCGTACCCGCTTGTTGCTTCATTTGGTGGATTTAGCTCCTTTTGATGACAGTGTAGATCCCGTGCAGCAAGCCAAATCAATTGTCAATGAGCTACAAAAATACGACGTTCAGTTGTTTGAGAAACCGCGCTGGTTGGTGCTTAATAAACTAGATATGGTGCCCGTTGAAGAGCGAAAAAAGAGAGTGTCCGATTTCGTTAAACGTTTTAAGTACAAGGGCCCTGTTTTTCAGATTTCAGCCCTTACCCGTGAGGGTTGCGAGGGTTTGATAAGGGACATTTATGCCTACCTACATGCACAGCATATTTCCACTCAAGAGGCGGTTCAAGATGATCCCCGGTTTAACACTTTGGACGGATCTGGTGCAATGGGAGCCCTAACTCCTGATTAGCCGTAGGTGGTGAGAAGGCGGGATCTTTAAAAACCTTTAATATTGAGTACGTGAATACCTTTATAAGCAGCTCACTTGCTCTGGGGTGTTTAGCGATTATCTTCATCTAATTTTCAATAACCGCTGCTCCGCTAAAATCAATCCATTTAATCACATATGTCGGACTCCTCAATCATCTTTAGCCAGGCAAAGAAAATTGTCATTAAAGTGGGCTCAAGTCTCGTGACCAATGAGGGCAAGGGTTTAGATCAAATCGCTATTGCAGATTGGTGTAAACAATTGGCTGAGCTTGTAAGGGGAGACAACGTTCAGGGCATAGCGCGCGAGGTTATTATGGTCTCAAGTGGTGCTATTGCAGAGGGGATGAAACGCCTTGGATGGACGCATAGACCCAAAGAATTGCACGCTCTCCAAGCTGCTGCCGCAGTTGGTCAAATGGGTTTAGCTCAGATGTATGAAACTGAGCTCAGAGCCTGCGGGCTGTCAAGCGCGCAAGTGCTCCTAACGCATGCGGACCTGGCTGATCGGGAGCGTTATTTAAACGCGCGTTCAACGCTTGCCACTTTACTCGAGCACAAAGTGATCCCCGTGATCAACGAAAACGATACGGTCGTCACAGATGAGATTAAATTCGGTGACAACGATACCTTAGGCGCTTTGGTTGCCAATTTAGTGGAAGCAGATGCGTTGGTGATTTTGACCGATCAAAAGGGTCTTTTCAGCGAAGACCCTAGGAAATCGCCCCATGCGCAGCTCATTCATGAAGGCCAAGCAGGAGATCCCGCACTCGAGGCAATGGCTGGGGGTGCCGGCTCCAGCATCGGCAAAGGCGGGATGATTACGAAGATTATTGCGGCCAAAAGAGCTGCTGGCTCAGGAGCG
Organism: Limnohabitans sp.; assembly: GCA_036845365.1. Taxonomy (GTDB): domain Bacteria; phylum Pseudomonadota; class Gammaproteobacteria; order Burkholderiales; family Burkholderiaceae_C; genus Limnohabitans. The sequence continues at coordinate 2,611 of DAIUEA010000227.1, forward strand.
TCTACGGTGATTGCTTGGGGACGGGAGCCGCACGTACTCGTAAGACTCTTTAAGGGCGAGGCCATAGGTACTCTACTCAGCGCGGTGACCCCAAAGCAACAAGCTAAAAAACAGTGGATGGCCGACCACTTACAACTGAGGGGCTCAATCGCTGTAGACACGGGTGCGACTGAGAAAATACGGTCCCAAGGCAAGAGCCTTTTATCGGTCGGAATAACAGCGGTTTTGGGTGAATTTACGAGGGGAGACGTGATTGCGATCTGTGACCCTCAAGGGGTAGAGTTTGCTAGAGGGCTGTCCAACTACTCTAGCACAGAGGCAAGACTTATTTGCGGTAAATCATCCCAAGATTTTGAGAAACTCTTGGGCTACAGCGCCGAGCCAGAGATGATTCACCGAGACAACTTGGTGTTGACAGGGCGTTGATCTGGTTAAATCTTTCAGCTTCAAGATCCTCTTGGATAGCTCATTTACCTCTATGATCCTCGGATCTGGAGCGCAGGTGGGGGCGATTTTGGTTGTGTGCTGAGCCATGAGCACGGTGTTGCAAATACGTCGAGAGTTGCGTCAACGCCATCTCATATACGCCTCTTTTAAACTCAACCACCAAATCCAGTGGAACCCAGTAATCATTCCACCTCCAAGCATCGAACTCAGGGTGTGAAGTGGCTCGCAAGTTTAAATTCCAATCGGGAACAACTAAGCGCAACAAAAACCATATTTGTTTTTGGCCCTTGTAATGCCCCCTTGCTTCGCGGCGGATATACCGGTCTGGCACCTCATAATGCAACCAATCACGCGTACGGGCAACAATGTCGACGTGTTCGGGCTTTAGTCCAACTTCCTCGAACAATTCCCTGTACATGGCTTGCTCGGGTGATTCACCCGAGTCAATGCCTCCTTGCGGAAACTGCCAACTGTGCGTTTTAAGCCGTTTACCCCAAAATACTTGATCAAATTGGTTTAGCAAAATGATGCCGACATTGGGTCGAAACCCATCTCTGTCAAGCATAATCGAACCTCAAATTTTAAATTGATTCCATTATGCACATGCATTTGATGTGATCAAGAGGGTAATGCCCGAAAAAATTAAAATTTTCTTTTCTTTTTACACAAGTATCCAAAACACAGCACCATGAAAGCCTCTAAGTTCCTGATTACCACCTTAAAAGACTCACCCGCGGATGCTGAAATAGTTAGCCATCAGCTCATGATGAGGGCTGGAATGATAAAGAAATTAGGTGCTGGAATTTATAACTATATGCCTATGGGGC
>DAIUEA010000228.1:0-3868 GCA_036845365.1 Limnohabitans sp.
CTTCATAGATCACTCGGGTGCCATCGTAACCAGATACGGCCATGAAATTAGGACGCATCTTGTTGTTGGCCTTCTCAAAGGCCTCTACAAATTTTAGATTCAAAGCAGATTTGTGGCTAACTGAGTAGTGGTGGGTGGTCACAATACCAAGTGCAACATCACCTAAGCCGTTCAGTAAATCATCATCTGTCACATCTCCCGTGCCAATCAAACGAATACCTGTTTTGTCTAAACCTCGCTCAGCAAATTGCTTCATCACTTGGGTGCCTTGGCCAGAAGGTACAAATACAAATAGAGCATCGGGTTTTAGATCGCGTACTTTTTGAAGGAAAGGTGCAAAGTCAGCATTTCTAAGAGGCACGCGCATCGACTCTAAGATTTGACCACCGTTTAGCATAAGCCGCTCTTTAAAGTATTTCTCCCCATCCAAACCCGGCCCGTAATCAGACACCAAGGTCACAGCCCGTTTAATCCCGTTTTTAGAAGCCCAATCGCCCATCGTTACTGCAGCTTGTGGAACTGTAAAACTAGTCCTAATGATGTAAGGAGAAGCAAGGGTAATGCTGGATGTGGCAGCAGCCATCACTACCAAAGGCGTCTTAGACTGGGTGGCGATAGGAGCGGTTGCTAAAGCGAGTGGCGTTAGTCCAAAACCGGCCAAGACATCTACCTTGTCGTTTACGACCAGCTCCTGGGCTATACGCTTGGTCACGTCTGGTAACCCCGTGTCGTCTTTAACGATCAACTCCACAGTTCTTCCAGCAATCTTGCCCGCGTTTTGTGCCATGTAAAGCCTTACACCAGCTTCAACCTGTTTGCCCGTGGAAGCGGCTTGCCCGGTCATGGGCAAAATAAGACCAATCTTAAAAGGCTCATCCGCAAACGCGGAAATAGCTGAAAAAGCGGTAAGACCCAACAGCACTTTAGCAGCGAGTTGAGTGAATTTGCGTTTGCTGATAATGAGCATATTGAATCTCCGAGAAATTTAGAATTTAAGAATTAAAGTTGACTTTAAGGATTTATTTAATTCGCACAATTAAATAAAAGCTCTGCAGTCACGAAATCCCTTTCCTACATTATGTCAAATTTAACCCCAAGATTAAGAAATTAAAGGTTTTCTTTCTGTTTTGTTAAGCTAGACTGCAAATCTGATGCAATGCGCCAAAAAATGCGTAACAGAACACAAGCATTGCAACCGAACACGACAGCCTCGTGCGATAGTAGGTCATGCAGCAAGCTATGCGGCAAGTTATGCGGCAAGTTATGCGGCAAGTTATGCGGCAAGTTAGGCAAGCATGTTCAAAGCCCAGTATTTTCTCAATAATTAAATTATTCCAATCAATTATGAATCTAAAAACTCACAACCGAATCCTTTTAACGGGTGCAGCAGGCGGGCTTGGCACTGCGCTTCGCCCTCTCCTAAAGTCCAATTGCAATGTACTCAGACTCTCAGATATTGTGGGGTTCGGTGCCAGTCACGATAACGAGGAAATCATGTTGGCAGAGCTTTCCAATTCCGCCCAGGTACTTGAGATGCTTCAGGGGGTTGATGCTGTGGTTCATATGGGGGGTATATCTGTTGAAGGTCCCTTTGGCCCCATACTGCAAGCAAATATCTTAGGGGCTTACAACTTATATGAATCGGCTCGCATCCAAGGCGTCAAACGCATAATTTTTGCAAGCTCTAATCACGTTACAGGCTTTTACTCACAAGGACAGACCATCACTGCTGATGACCCGCCTCGTCCAGACGGGCTTTACGGCCTGAGCAAAGCGTTTGGAGAGGACTTATCCAGATTTTATTTTGATCGTTACGGCATTGAGACTGCATGTCTGAGAATTGGCTCCTCTTTTGCAAAGCCCAAGGACCGCAGGATGCTAGCTACTTGGCTGAGTTACGCAGATTTGCACCGCTTAATCACGGCCTGTTTATCCACACCCGTATTGGGGCATAGCATTATTTTCGGCGCCTCCAACAACTCCGTCAGTTGGTGGGACAACTCGCGTGCGAAACACATTGGTTTTCACCCCCAAGACAGCTCTGATGTCTTTAAAAGCGAGATCTACCAATCAACCAATCAGCCTGATTTAAGCGACCCCACCGCACAACTCCAAGGGGGGGCGTTTGTCGCAATGGGGCCCCACGGGTTTGTAGATTAGACGCCTGAGGCGTAATTCTTTGTGGGTTGACTGATCTTTTTAAAGTCGAGATAACTCAGGCTACAGGGTTAGTACTTACCGACATTTTAAAAATCTACTTCACCAGCGTCTCACGAAATCTAAAATGGGCGGGTTGCAAACCAACCTAACCAGGTTTGGTCATCATTTTTTTTTGGAGAACACAACTTGAAATTCAAACTTAATATTTTCTCGTCCCTCATCCTAGCGGCGCTGGTTGCATTACCCGCTCAATCCCTAATGGCGAGAACCTTTAGGTGCGCAGATGTGCACTCTAAAGATTTCCCAACCAATATGGCTGTCACTCACATGGGGGAGCAACTCTCTGCAGCAACCGGGGGCAAAGACTCGATCAAAGTCTTTGGAGACAGTGCTCTTGGATCTGAGAAAGATACCATCGAACAGGTCAAAATAGGAGCTCTAGATATGGTGCGTGTGAGCTCTGCCGCATTTAACGGCATTGTTCCAGAATCCTTCATACCCTCCCTACCTTTTTTATTCAGAGACATTAACCACCTTCGCTCCACTATGTACGGAGCACAAGGTGAAAAAGTCTTAGCTGGCTTTGAGAAAGCAGGCTTCATCGGGCTTGCCCTTTATGAGAGTGGTGCACGCTCCATGTATGCCAAAAAGCCTATCAAATCGATTGCTGACACAAAGGGCCTAAAAATTAGAGTGATTCCATCGGATTTAATGGTCGGCCTTGTGAGTGCAATGGGAGCGTCCCCCACTCCAATGCCTTTTGCAGAAGTTTATACGGGCCTTAAAACGGGTCTTTTGGATGCGGCTGAAAATAACTACCCATCCTACGATGAAGCCAAACACTTTGAATCGGCGCCGTTTTACTCTGAAACGATGCATGTGATGACGCCTGAGGTTTTGGTTTTCTCAAAGAAAATTTGGGATACATTGACCCCGCAGGAGCAATCTGCTATCCGCGTGGCCGCCAAAGCGTCTGTGCCTTACTATGTCAAGCTGTGGGAGGCAAAAGAAGTATCCTCTAAAGAAGCTGTAATCAAAGGCGGTGCAAAAATCATAGCCGCCTCAGAAATTGATAGAAGCGGTTTTGTTTCGGCTGAAAAACCAGTTTGGGATAAGTTTGCAAATACGCCTGAGCTAAAAGCACTTGTTCAAGAAATCGTAAATGCAAAGTAATCGCAAAGTAATCGCAAAGTAAAAGCTAAATCAAGGCAAGGTACACCTAAACCTTAGATAAAGCTTGCGTAAACCCAAGCTTAAAATCCCCGTCCTGCGATTTAGAGACCCGTTTCAGGGTATCTAAATTAGAGGACTGGGGGCCTTCCTTTCATAGCGCAATGCGGCGTCTTTAAATAGCGGTTTACGCTCCATTCCCAAGCGCAGCTGACTGTTGGTTAAGCGCACTTATTCCCCCCAAGGCTCTGAGCTTTTTGTATGTCCAAATCAAATAAATTAAAGCCCGAAGATCTTCGCTCCCACCGTTGGTATGGTGCCAAAGACATGCGCTCATTTGGTCACCGATCAAGAACGGCACAAATGGGTTATCACAAAAGCGATTATGTGGGTAAGCCCGTGATTGCAATCATCAACACATGGAGCGACATCAATCCCTGTCACTCGCACTTTAAACAGCGCGTTGAAGAGGTTAAGCGTGGCATTTGGCAAGCTGGAGGGTTCCCAGTAGAGATGCCCGCAATCTCTTTGTCTGAAC
>DAIUEA010000229.1:0-3846 GCA_036845365.1 Limnohabitans sp.
TGTTGCAACCCTTTGTATTTGAGTTTCATCTTGGAGATCGGCGACCAAATGGTGAGCAACGATGCCCAGAGCGCCAAGCTGACTTACAGCTTCACTGAGTTCTTTTTCTTTTCTTGACACCAACACCAACTCAGCCCCCATCTCCCCCAGGGCTTGAGCAATTTGTAGCCCCAGGCCGCGAGACCCGCCCGTGATGAGGGCTTTTTTTCCAGACAAATCAAAAAGCTGTTTGACGTTCATATTGTGTTCCGCCCTTTATGCATTCACTATTTATTCAAATCATTCAAATCATTCAACACACTTCAACACACTTCAAATAAACCAGCCGCTCCCTGTCCACCCCCAATGCACATGGTGACGACCACGTGTTTGGCCTTGCGTCTCTTGCCCTCAATTAAAGCGTGCCCAACCAAGCGCGCACCCGATACGCCGTAGGGATGTCCAACAGCTATTGCACCTCCGTTCACGTTGAGCAATTCATCAGGAATTCCTAATTTGTCGCGACAGTAAATCACCTGGACTGCAAAAGCCTCATTTAACTCCCACAAATCAATATCCGATACCTTAAGCCCGTTTCGCTCCAAGAGCCGGGGAATTGCATAAATGGGCCCAATCCCCATTTCATCGGGCTCACACCCCGCTACAGCAAAGCCTTTAAATATTCCTAGGGGCTGTAAACCGCGTTTTTCAGCCATCGTTGCATTCATAACCACCACAGCGCTTGCTCCGTCCGAGAATTGGCTGGCATTACCCGCTGTAATGACGCCCCCGGGCACTGCGGATCTGATTTTGGAGACCCCCTCCAGCGTGGTATCCCCCCTGATACCCTCATCATGCTCGATACAAACCTCTCGGGTGAGAACGGTTTTGGAGGTGGGATCGACCACACCCATGCGAACGTTCATAGGGGAAATCTCGTCCTTAAATAGTCCCATCTGTTGAGCTTTAGCGGCTCTGAGTTGGCTTCTAACCCCGTACTCATCTTGAAGTGTTTTGCTGATGTTGTATCTCTTAGCAACTTGCTCGGCTGTTTGCAACATATTCCAATAAATTTCTGGCTTTTGTTGCATCAGTTGCGGATCTCTTGACATGTGGTGATTGATATGCTGTTGCACACAAGAAATAGACTCAACCCCGCCGGCGACCAACACCGGTACTTTGTCCACAATGACTCTTTGAGCAGCCATGGCAATGGCTTGCAGACCGGAGGAGCAAAAACGGTTAATCGTAACCCCTGCGCTTGAGACGGGCAGTCCCGCTTGGAGAGCTATTTGCCTAGCAATATTACCCCCAGTTGCACCCTCTGGGGTGGCGCACCCCATGATCACATCCTCTATCTCAGCGGGGTCGACTCCGCTGCGAGAGACGGCGGCTCTCACGGCGTGTCCACCCAGACTGGCCCCGTGGGTCATGTTAAATGCGCCCTTCCAAGACTTGGCAAGTGCGGTGCGTGCGGTGCTTACGATTACTGCTTGTGTCATCCTTAGGTCCTGAGTTTATGTGCTTAAAAAAATTGCTTGAAGCCAAATCTAATCTGAAACTAACTTAATTCCACTCTAAATTCAAACTTAGTCCTCGCTAAGATTCTTCGCTAATATCCGTCGCTGAGAGTCCACACCGAGAGTCCACACCGAGAGTCCACATTAAGTCAACTGTTTACCCTCTTGTATGGCCCTCGAAATAAGGGGGGCTGGCATCCAAAATGAGTCCTTGGTTTGGGCAAGTAAACCCTCCATCACAGCGGCCACATTAAAGAGCCCGATTTCATCTGCATACTTCATAGGCCCACCTCTAAATAGTGGGAAACCGTATCCGGTCAAATAAACCATATCAATATCTGAGGCACGCAGAGCAATTCCCTCCTCCAGTATTCTTGCCCCCTCATTGATCAGCGCATAAATGGTGCGCTCGATAATTTCTTGCTCGCTAATTTTTACGGCTTTTATCTGATGGGTCGCTCGGAACTCTTCAATGATGGTTTGTACCTGTGGGTCCGGGATTGCTTTTCTTTGACCCGCTTCATAGCGGTACCAACCTTTGCCTGTTTTTTGACCGTACCTGCCCTGCTCACAAATAGCGTCGGCAAGTTTCGAGTAAATGACACTTGGTTTTTCAACATAACGGCGTTTTCTAATCGCCCAACCAATATCATTGCCCGCCAAGTCACTCATCCTAAAAGGACCCATGACCATCCCCCATTTCTCAAGAGCCTGGTCCACTTGCTGAGGAGTTGCGCCTTGCTCAACGAGTTGGACGGACATGCGGATGTAGTGCTCTAACATCCTGTTACCAATGAAGCCGTCGCAAACGCCCGAGACCACCGCGGTTTTCTTGATCTTCTTGCCTAGTTTCATCACAGTGGCTAAGACCTCCTTGGAGGTCTTCTCCCCCCTCACCACCTCTAAAAGCTTCATCACGTTTGCGGGACTAAAGAAATGCGTTCCAATCACATCTTGAGGGCGCTTCGTGAACGAGGCGATCACATCCACATCGAGAGTGGAGGTGTTGGTAGCCAAAATCGCTCCAGGCTTGAGCACTGCATCTAGCTTTTTAAAAACCGACTCTTTGACCTGCATCTCCTCAAAGACGGCCTCCACCACCATATCCACATCTTTAAGGTCCTCAAAGCTTAGGGTCGTTTTGAGAAGGCCCATCCTTTTGTCGTATTGATCTTTGGACAGTTTTCCTTTGGCCAAAGTGTTCTCATAATTTTTCCGAATCGTAGCGACCCCTCTGTCCAATGACTCTTGTGTGGTGTCTAACATCGTCACGGGGATGCCCGCGTTTAGGAAGTTCATGGCTATACCTCCTCCCATCGTGCCAGAGCCAATAACCCCTAATTTTTTTATCTCTCTAAGCTCAGTGTCCTCTGTAATACCGGGTATTTTGGTGCACGCTCGCTCGGCCGTGAATGCGTGCCGCATGGCCTTTGACTGAGGCGTGGTCATGAGCTTTAGGAAGTTCTCGCGCTCTACCCTCATACCCTCAAGGTAGGGCTGCGAGCAAGCAGCAAATACGCAATCAACAATGGCTTGGGGTGCGGGATAATTGGGCGCAGAGGCTTTGGCAGTGTTTTTGGCGAAATCAAGGTAGGCTTGGTAATTAGGATAATCAACACTCAAGTCTCGAATGCGCGGGAGCGGTTCATTAGAGCTGCCGTTTTGTTCAACAACCTCATTTGCAAATTTCTCAGCAAATTCGGCGAACTGATCCAAACCCTTTGTAAAGAGTTGGTCCACCATTCCCCACTCAGACATTTGAGAGGCTTTGACGCTGTCGCCTTGAATCATAAAGTTAAGCGCCCTCTCAAGCCCAATCACACGAGGTAATTTCTGAGTACCACCTGCACCTGGCAAAAGCCCTAATTTAATTTCTGGCAACGCAAAGACTGCATCCGTATGAGCCACTCTGTAGTGACAACCCATTGCCAACTCAAAACCACCGCCCATACAAACGCCTTGTATCGCAGCAATAATGGGTTTGGAGCTGCGTTCCAAAAAATCGATTAAAGTGGTCAAAAGAGGCTCTGTTGAAGACTCTGGTTTACCAAACTCCTTGATATCAGCCCCGCCGCTGAACACTGCATTTGCCCCCGTAATCACAATTGCTTTAACCAAAGGGTTTGCAATAGCTTCTTGAACCTCTTTCAATATCGACCTTCTAAGCGCCAGTCCTAACCCGTTAACGGGGGGATAACTTAGCTTGATGATTTGTACGTTTTGATTAACAGTAGATTGAGTCAAACTCATAGCATGTCCTAAAAAAAATTAAATAAGAAGCGTGGGCGGTATTTTTCTAATGTTCAAACGCACCTGGCCCCGTCAACCTCCAAACACACTCCGCTGA
>DAIUEA010000230.1:0-3842 GCA_036845365.1 Limnohabitans sp.
ACAAGATCTGCTTCCATGTAGGCTTTGGCCATATCATCTATAAAAGGGACAAGTTCCGTGTTTTCATCCTCATGTAAACCGGCGTTTGCATAAGCCACTTTAAGTGCGTCAATTTGTTTTGATCCGCCTTGGTGGAGAACTCGAGGACGAGACTCTTTTGGTATAAGTGCCAAGGCTTGAGGTACCAAGTTGTTCAGTGCTTGAGCGCCCAAGCTCCCCCCAACCACGAGCACTCTAAGCGGACCATGCCTGCTTGAGAGTCTGTCTTGCGGGGTCGCTTGATTTTTAAAATCTTGTCTAAGTGGATTACCGACCCATTTGCCGTTCAACACACCAGGGAATGCACAAAAAACTTGACTGGTAAATTTAGCCAACAGTTTATTTGCGCTCCCAGCAATGGAGTTTTGCTCATGCAAGACCAAAGGCTTACCCAGTACGAGAGCCATCAAACAAGGGGGAACTGTGATGTAGCCTCCTAGCCCAATGAGCACATCAGGACGTAATTCTTGTATGATTTTCACGCTCTGGCTGCAGGCCCTAAGCAAACGAATCGGCAATTCGATTAGAGCGCGTAGGCCCTTGCCCCTCACTCCAGAGAAATCAATAGCCCGGAAATCAAAGCCCTGCTTGGGCACGATTTGACTCTCCATGCTTGGTGCTAATCCCCCCATCCAATGCACCGTCCAACCCCTTTCACGCAGCAACCCAGCAAGCGCTAATCCAGGAAAGATATGCCCACCCGTTCCACCGGCTACAACAAGTGCAGTGCGATGCAAAAGAGCTGCAGATGGGGTGAACGCACTGCTCAAAGCCTGCCTCCGTGCATCAACAAACGATTTTCATAGTCCACTCGCAAGACAATAGCAAGTGCAATTAAATTCAGCAAAATAGCAGATCCACCAAAGCTCATAAGGGGCAGCGTTAGACCCTTGGTCGGTAGCGCCCCTAAATTAACTCCCATGTTAATAAATGCTTGAAACCCCATCCACACACCTACACCCTGCGCAACTAGGCCCGAGAACACACGGTCCATTGCAATCGCTTGTCGCCCTATGTACATAATTCTTCTTGTAAGCCACATAAACAAAGCAATGATTGTGAACACACCTATAAATCCAAACTCTTCACCAATCACCGCTAGCAAGAAATCCGTATGAGCTTCAGGTAACCAATGCAGTTTTTCCACACTGCCCCCCAGTCCTACGCCAAAAATCTCCCCCCGCCCAAGTGCAATTAATGAATGAGAGAGTTGGTAGCCCTTTCCGAGCGAATACTTATCCCCCCAAGGGTCTAGGTAAGCAAAAATACGCTCACGCCTCCAATCAGAGAAATAAATCATCAACGCAAACGCAAACACCAGCACCAAGGCGATGAGAAAGAACATACGAGCGTTCACGCCCCCTAAGAATAAAATTCCCATGGCAATCACTGCGATCACCATAAAGGCGCCCATATCGGGTTCGTAGAGCAACAAAAATCCTGCTAATCCAACTGCAATACTCATTGGAGCTACAGAGGCAAAAAATTTCTCCTTCACATCCATTTTTCTAACCATGTAGTTTGATGCGTACAAAAGTACCCCGAGTTTGGCTAGTTCAGAGGGCTGAAAGTTCATGACTCCAAACGCTATCCAGCGCCTTGCACCGTTGACCCCCTTTCCAATGAAAGGTACTAACACCAGCACCAACAGTACGAGGGAGCCTACAAAAATATGCGGTGCATATTTCTCCCATACATCCATTGGAATTTGAAAAGCCAAGAGGGCAATCACAAAACCGATCACCAAAGAAATAGCGTGTCTAAACAAGTAGTGTGTCTGAGAGTACTGGGCTGTATGGGGGTTATCGGGCATTGCAATTGAGGCTGAATAAACCATGATGAGTCCGCATATCAGCAGTGTCCCAATTGACCCTATCAATGCTTGATCAAAGCCCTTAATTCCCACCGGAGCAACTGCAGTTCTAGCAAATTCACGGCCATGCACTCGAACAGGTAAAGCGTCTACACCGACTTTGGGTGAGTTACTCCACATCTCACTTAACCAGGAGGTTAGACGAGTAAAAAAGCTCCCACCAGCTTGTGCATTTTGCTGCCCTGGGGTGTGAGAGAAGCGCGAATTCAAACTCATACGGCGCCCTCCTCAAGGGCTAGCGCTTTTACCGCATCTATAAATACTTGGGCTCTGTGCTCATAATTTTTAAACATATCAAAGCTTGCACACGCGGGGGACATCAGCACTGCGTCCCCGCGGCCAGCGTGGCTGTGCGCCACGTCGACCGCCTCTTGCATAGTTTGAACTCGCAGCGTACTTACCTGAGAGTCCTTTAAAACATCCTCTATTGCTTGAGCGTCTCGACCCAAAAGCACAACCAGTTTGGCGTATTTCGCAAGCGGCTTGGATAGAGGATTAAAGTCCTGTCCTTTGCCCTCCCCCCCTAAGATCACCAGCAACGAATACTCAGCTCCTAAACCATTAATTGCAGCCAAAGTTGCACCCACGTTGGTGCCTTTGCTGTCGTCAAAGTACTCGACCTCATTAATCCTTGCAATTGGTTCTACTCGGTGGGGTTCGCCTTTGTATCCCCTCAGCGCATAAAGCATAGGGCCGTGACCCAGTTTAGTGGCCTTAGTGGTGGCGCACAAGGCCAGTGCAGCTAGTGCGTTTAGTGCGTTGTGTGAACCTCTAATGCGAAGCGCATCGCAGGGCATTAAGCGCTGAATTAAAAGCTCTTCGCTTTGGGCCTCTAATTTTCTTTTGCGGGTTCTTGGCTCGTTCTCATCCTCATTGGGATCTACGGCTTTGACCAACCAAGTCATACCATTGATGCTCTCCAATCCATAATCACCGGGCGCACTCGGCAAGTCACTCCCAAACGTGATCAATTCAGGCTCGAACCATTCCTCACCGTTTTGTTCAGCTTGAAGCCTAGCCCTTTTGCGCTCTTTTTCTACTAACTCAACGGGTTTTAAAGCGAGAGTTAAATCATTGTCCCTGCACAGTATTCTTGTAGTGTGTTTACCGAAAATATTAGCCTTGGCGTTCACATAGGACTGCATATCACCATGCCAATCGAGGTGATCCTCAGTGATATTTAAGACAACTGCACTTGTTGGGTCAAAGTCTTGCGCATCGTTTAATTGAAAGCTAGATAGCTCGAGCACCCAGGTTTGAGGTAATTTGCAGATGAATTGATCTGCAGGGGTGCCCAGCTCCTTATTTTGGTCTTTATTTTGATCTTCATTTTGATCTTGATTTTTTTCAAGTTCTTTCGCATCAAGACTCTGGTTGTATGCTTTTTGTTCAGCCAATTTTTCAGCTAATGTGTCCAACATCGTTGGGCCAATGTTGCCTGCTACTGCACTTCTCACAGCCCCCCGCAGGAGCATCAGATGGGTCAGTGAAGCAACCGTTGTTTTACCGTTCGTGCCCGTTATAGCCAGCACTGTCGGCTCATACCCAATCTCCTGTTTAAGTTGTCCCAAAGCGTGAGTAAAAAGACTCAATTCTGTTCCAACCCATAGGCCAATCGCTTTAGCCTGGGTCCAAACAGGGGCTACTTGCTCTGGGCTTAGGCCTGGACTCTTAAACACTGCTTTGACAGAACCTTTACGCATAAGGTTTTCTGCGCCACCTGCCTCATAAGGCACTGAAGGTTCCATATGTCCTTCCAACAACTCAGCTGTCAGCTCTGCACCGACGAACCGCGCGTTTGGACAATCGTTTCTTAAGTCCCCTAAGCACGGCGGGTCTGAGCGCGTATCGGCAACGGTTACAAAGGCACCGTTTGCGTAGCACCACCGTGCCATGGCAAGCCCTGAGGCTCCGAGCCCAAGAATTAAAA
>DAIUEA010000231.1:0-3822 GCA_036845365.1 Limnohabitans sp.
ATTAAAACCTTAAAGCTCCAAACCGCTGCCATGGCCAAAGGTCTAAATGTAGTGGGTCTGATGAATGTTCAGTTTGCAATTCAAAAGCAAAACGGAGCGGATGTTATTTATGTGTTGGAGGTCAATCCCAGGGCAAGCCGAACGGTCCCCTATGTCAGCAAAGCAACAGGTATCCAACTGGCCAAAGTTGCAGCACGCTGCATGGTTGGTCAATCTTTGGTATCCCAAGGAGTTACCAAAGAGATAAATCCCCCTTACTTCAGTGTCAAGGAGGCGGTCTTCCCATTCGTCAAGTTCCCAGGAGTCGACACCATACTCGGTCCGGAGATGAAATCAACCGGTGAGGTCATGGGGGTTGGAAAGACCTTTGGAGAAGCATTTGTCAAGAGCCAATTAGGCGCAGGCACCCGTTTTCCACGACCTTCGGATGCGGTTAAAAAAATATTTTTGACGGTCAAAAATGACGACAAGCCAAGAGCGGTGGAGTTGGCTAGGACTCTTTTGGGAATGGGCTTTGAAATTGTTGCGACTCGGGGTACCGCATTAGCTATATCTGGGGCAGGCCTGAAGGTGACGGCAGTCAACAAAGTGGCAGAGGGACGCCCCCATGTGGTGGATATGATCAAAAACAATGAAATTGCCATGGTAATTAATACGGTCGAGGAGAGACGCAATGCAATTGCTGATTCACGTCAAATTAGAACATCCTCATTAACAGCACGAGTTACGACCATCACTACAATGGCTGGAGCCGAGGCGGCTGTTGAAGGCATGAAACACATGGACACTTTAGAGGTGTATTCGTTGCAGGAATTGCATGCACAATTGGTTTGAGATTGAGTGATATGGGGCGATGTTGAGAGATGTTGATTTGAACCCCACCCAATTTTAAAATGTTGAATGATGGAACTTTTGGATTGAACATATGGCGACTATTCCTATTACAAAGCGTGGCGCAGAAAAACTTAAGGAGGAACTTCACCGACTTAAAACGGTGGACCGCCCATGGGTGATCAATGCCATTTCGGAGGCCCGTGCGCAGGGCGATTTATCTGAAAATGCTGAATACGATGCAGCAAAAGATCGTCAAGGCTTCATCGAGGGCAGAATCCAAGAAATTGAGAGCAAACTGTCGATTGCCCAGATTATTGATCCTGCCTCCCTTAATGCAGACGGTCTGGTGGTTTTTGGCTCCACGGTCGAGCTAGAGGACGAGGCTAGCGGAGACAAAGTAACCTATCAAATCGTTGGTGAGGACGAGGCAGATTTAAAGCTTGGTTTGATCAATATCAGCAGCCCTATTGCTCGAGCGCTGATTGGCAAAGAGGAGGGGGACGCTGCCGTAGTTCAGGCCCCTGGTGGTGAAAAACGCTATGAAATCATAGCAGTCTCCTACATTTAAAGGCCCAGCTAATCTGTATGGGACGACTTAAACTCTTTCTGGCTGCCTTTTGGTGGGGAAGTTTAAGTGCGGTGGGATTTATGGTGGTGCCTTTGCTGTTCATAAATTTGGAAACCACGTCTACTGCGGGCCAAATGGCTGCCATTTTATTTACGGCTCAAACCTGGGTCTGCGTGATATGCGGACTAAGCTTAATCGTTGTTTCCCGCAGACAAACCCAAGATGACTCCTTGTTTAACAGGGAGAGTGTAAAAATATCTCCTTCCGGATGGGTGGTCACGGGAATGCTATGCGCAGTTGTCATGGAGTTTGCGGTTTCTCCTCGTATCCTGATGAAGGAAAACTTGGCGCTTTGGCATGGAGTTGGGAGCGGGCTTTACTTAGCCCAGTGGATCTGTGCAACTGGCTATATGTGGCGGTATTACTCAAAAATGATCCGACATAAATGATCGGACAGCTTTGTGATTGGCCTGCAAATCAACCTAGTTCTTAGAAACCTTCGCCTTGCCCCCTCATATCTAAACGATCGAACTAGTTGTCAAGATTTTGTTTTTTGATCGATTTTTGTTTCGGCTTAGCCCTTTTGACTTGTCCACCTGCACTAAGTCTTTGGTTTCCAAGAACCTTGACTGTTTTAACCTCAGGCCTTTGACCGCCGCGTTTTGAGTATTTGAGAACTTTAAATTCCCTTGGACCGGGCTTGCGGTCTTCGCTAATTGACTTCTCTTTCTCTTCAATGGGTCGCCAAAGAACCAGGAGTTTGCCGATGTGTTGAATGGGGGCGGCACTCAACTGTTCTGCCAGAGACAGAAACATCTCCTCTCGGGCAGCTCTGTCATCCCCGTGGACCCGGATTTTGATTAATCCGTGGGCCTCAAGGGCAGCTTTAATTTCTTTTGTAACGGAGGCGCTCAAGCCCTCTTGCCCAATCATAACGACGGGGGAGAGGTGGTGAGCATTGGCGCGGTGAACTTTGCGCTGGCTTGGAGTTAGGATAATTGCTGACATCGTTGTATTATCCTCTCTCAAAACGGGAACTCCAGTGAAAGTCAAAACTCAAAGCAAAAAAGTTAACAAGGCGTGGTTAAATGACCATGTCAATGACCCTTACGTCAAGTTGGCGAAAAAAGAGGGGTACCGGGCGCGGGCAGCTTACAAGCTGAAAGAGATTGATGAGGAACTAAAGCTCATTAAACCGGGAAGTATCGTGGTCGACTTGGGCTCTGCACCTGGCGCTTGGAGTCAGTATGTGAGACGCAAATTAGCTCCTGAAGGAGCCGCTATCGGAGAGCTTGACGGCTCCATCATCGCGCTCGACCTTTTGCCAATGGAGCCAATAGAGGGGGTTGAGTTCATAATCGGTGACTTTCGAGAACCCACGGTGGGCGAGCAACTTTCACAGCTCCTCAAGGGGCGCGTCGTTGATGTGGTGGTCTCAGATATGGCTCCTAATTTGTCGGGCATTGAATCCGCTGATGCTGCTCGGATATCACACTTGGTTGAGTTGGCTTTGGAGTTTTCCCAAAACCATATGAAAAAAGAGGGCGCCTTGGTGGTTAAGGTTTTTCACGGAAGCGGCTATAGCCAGTTGGTGAAACTTTTTAAAAATACATTCAAAGTTGTAAAGCCTATGAAGCCTAAAGCCAGCCGTTCCAACTCTGCTGAAAACTTCATTGTAGGAATAGGTTTAAAAGTGGGTGGGGTTTGAGAGGCGGTGTAGTTTGGACCCTGCGCTAAGGCCCGTTATTTCTATTTTTTATAGATCTTGGTTGCAAAATAAGCAAAACCTTAAGGGGATTAGGGCTGAAAGTTCAAAAAGACTGCTACGACAGTCTTGAAAAGACTAAAATGGGTCATCACATGAATTCTTAACTACATCGTTAAGAATTAATCTATCTGGAGCTTGCATTGAATAATCAATGGTTTTCTAAAGTGGCCGTATGGCTTGTTATTGCTTTGGTGCTTTTTACAGTATTTAAGCAATTTGATTCACACTCCCAGGGTAACTCTGGGTACCTGGCTTACTCTGACTTTTTAGATGAAGTTCACAGTAAGAGGATTAAATCCGCTGTGATTCAAGAAGGCCAAGGTGGGTCTGAGATTCTAGCCATCACAACGGATGACAGAAAAATCCACACCAACGCCACCTATTTGGATCGCGGTTTGGTTGGGGACTTAATCTCCAATAACGTCAAATTCGACGTCAAACCCCGCGAGGAGAGCTCTCTTTTAATGACGCTTTTGGTAAGCTGGGGGCCCATGCTCCTTCTGATTGGCGTATGGGTGTACTTCATGCGGCAAATGCAAGGTGGCGGCAAAGGCGGTGCATTCAGCTTTGGTAAAAGCCGTGCACGTATGCTAGATGATTCCAATAACCAAGTCACTTTTGCTGATGTGGCTGGTTGCGACGAGGCCAAAGA
>DAIUEA010000232.1:0-3815 GCA_036845365.1 Limnohabitans sp.
CGCTTTGACCCGCTCGGGTGGACTACAAAGAAGTCCAGAGGCGGGAAATGGATTGAAGGGAATTAAATTAATTTTTGCAGAAAGGGGATTTCCACCCTTGGGTAAAAGCCAGTCAAGAATATGCTGCGCATGCAAGTCCGTGTCATTGACTTGGTCTAACATGCAATACTCAAAAGTAATAAAGTCCCGAGGAGCGACGCTTAAGTAGGCCTCGCAGGCTGCCCTAAGTTCGACCAATGGATACTTCTTATTAATAGGCACTAATGTGTTTCGTAGCTCATCCTGAGCTGCATGCAAAGACACCGCCAAGGCAACTGGTGCCTCTAGGCCAAGGCGCTCTATCATAGGAACTACGCCGGAAGTGGATACCGTCAAGCGTCTGCGTGAGATCCCGTATCCATGATCGCTCAGCATTACTTTTAAAGCAGGGATCAGGGCAGTAAAGTTTTGGAGTGGCTCCCCCATTCCCATCATGACTACGTTGGTGATGACCCGATCTGGTGTAGCGCGCTCGGATCTGAGTGTGTGCTCTGCAAACCAAAGTTGAGCAATGATTTCCGCACAACTCAAATTTCTACTAAAACCTTGGTGGCCAGTGGAGCAAAATACGCATCCAACTGCGCAACCAGCCTGCGATGACACGCAATGTGGGCCTCTATCCTCCTCTGGAATAAAGACAGTCTCTACTGCGTTACCCCCGCCCACATCAAAAAGCCATTTGATCGTTCCGTCTTTGGAGTTTTGACGGCTGATGACGTTTAAAGGCGTTATCGTGCAAGTTCCCTCCAAACTAAGTCTCAAAGACTTAGCCAGATCGGTCATGTCCTCGAAATTCTTAGCACCCCTTTGATGAATCCAACGAAAGAGTTGAACAGCCCGAAAACGCTTTTCCCCTAAACTTTCGCAATAGGCGCTTAAGTGTTCAAGGTCAAAGTCTAATAAATTAACGAGCATGAAAGATTTTTAAAGGGCCCTCCAATTTAAAAAAGAAGGACCCTGTTTAATTAATGCCCGTAAACGTCTAAACCGGCAAAGAAGAACGCAATTTCTTGAGCTGCTGTCTCAGCGCCATCGGAACCATGAACCGCATTTGCATCGATACTGTCTGCAAAATCAGCACGAATAGTCCCAGCCGCAGCCTTCTTAGGATCGGTTGCACCCATTAAGTCCCGGTTCTTGAGGATCGCGTTGTCGCCCTGTAAGACTTGAATCATAACTGGGCCCGATATCATGAAAGAAACTAAATCTTTGAAGAAAGGACGCTCTTTGTGTACACCGTAAAAAGCCTCAGCCTCCTCTTTAGAGAGGTGCTTCATGCGTGAAGCAATAACTTTTAAGCCGGCTGACTCGAAGCGGGTGTAAATTTGACCAATAACGTTTTTCGCAACAGCGTCTGGTTTAATAATTGATAGGGTTCTTTCTTGTGACATGGTGGAATATTTCCTAGCTGTATTGTTGAGAATTAATGAAATCAGACCCATCTTAGGTCTACAAATTAGACCTATTTGGTCTTCAATCGTTATTTTAGCTTTAAGACAGCTTAGAGTTTAAAATTAAGCTGATTTTGGGGCACTTAGTCCTAAAAAAAATAACTTTTATACTGAAAAAGATTAAGAGCCCTTTCCACCGGCGGGTTTTTTACTTCGAGGTTTATTTACGAAGCTATCTGCTCCTTTACCTGCTCCCGTAAAACCTCCCGAGCTGGCATTGGCCCTCCTGCGGCCCTTGGCCTCGCGTCGAAGTTGAGCGTAACTGTCCGCCCCAATTGTGACCTTTTTAGCGATTTTCCCCGCATTTTGTGAATTGTGATCATCAACGGGTGCAATGTCGGAGGGATTTATGTAACTTGAGGGTCCTCTTCTAGACCTAGAGGAGAGTTTGGCTTGCTTGATCATCGCAGCCTGAGGCGATTTTGCTCTCGGACCAGATTTGGGCGAACTAATGCGCTTACCGCGTTTTACGGGTTGTTGATGAGTTTCGTAGCCGACTAGTTGAGTTAGTGCTTGGACGTCTTGATCGCCTAATTCCATCCAATGTCCACGTTGCAGTCCTTTGGGAAGCGCCATAGCACCATAGCGAATGCGGATCAAACGACTCACAGCGTGACCCACCGCCTCAAACATTCGACGTACCTCTCTATTTCGCCCTTCGTTGATGGTTACTCTATACCAACAGTTAGCGCCCTCACCCCCTCCGTCCTCGATTGAGCCAAAACTGGCCATGCCATCATCTAATTTCACACCCTCGAGTAATCGCTCTTTTTCCTCTTTCTTTAATGCCCCTAATACCCTTACCGCATATTCACGCTCCAGACCGAACCTTGGGTGCATTAATTTATTAGCTAATTCTCCTGAATTCGTAAACAGCAAAAGCCCTTCTGTATTTATATCTAGACGCCCTACTGACTGCCATTTGCCAGTGAAAAGCCTTGGCAACTTGCGAAATACTGTCGGTCTATTTTGAGGGTCATCGTTTGTGACAATTTCTCCAACTGGCTTATGGTATGCAATGACTTTTGCCACAGGAGCCGCAACTCGCCAATGTACCAAGTGACCATTGACTTTGATCACATCGCCTGTTTGAATTCTCTGTCCAACGTGAGCGGCTTGGTTGTTTACGGTGACCCTTGACTCAGCTATCAAGGCCTCCATCTCAAGCCTGGAGCCAAGCCCGGACTGCGCCAAAACTTTATGTAGCTTGGGTGACTCGGTTTGTGCGCTCAAGACTCGTTTTTGGGACAGATCTGGTGTGTCTTGGACCTTAATTGAGCTATTTATGTCTGGGTCTGTTAAGTTGGCTGGTTGAGTTTCCTCTAAATCGTCATCCCAATCATCGTCTAATGAGTCCACTAAATGTAATGATTCCGAAGTGGTTACATTCTCATCAAAAATCCCCGACATAACGTCTTCAAAAACAACGCTCTCAGTGCTGCTTTGAGAAGACTCAGGGGGCACATCTGTTGTGTTTTGTGATGAGGCTTTCTTAGGATGAGTTGTTTTCACTTTGGTGTTGGTATTGGCTTTGGTTTTAACTTGCGCTTTAACTTTCGAGTGGTCCACATTTGGAACTTCAGCCCTAGAGCTCTCAAGAGGTGGATCAATAGGTGTTTGTAGCGTGACCGATGAACCTTTGTTTGATTGTTTTTTGTTCATCTAGTTGCCTGTCGTAATAAAAATAAAAATGGGGGCCTATGCTCAGTGATCCCCATCAGCACAAAGACAATTACTTTGCTGAATGATCGACTTGATTCTCAATTGAGGGATTCCCAGCATTTGAGTTGTCTTGGGCCGCAAAGGAGATATTTAATTGCTCAATTGGTGAATCCTGCAAAGGTTCTGCAAATACAACGTCTGAACCGGTTTGAACTACGTTTAAATCTATCTCAAGCTGAGCAGAATCGACCAAATGCTCTAAACGTTGTATTGATGCTCCCATTTCATTGGCGTCATTAAGGCTAGGTAGCTGATCTAGGGAATTTATTCCCAAATCATCCAAAAACTGTTTAGTCGTTGCGTACAACCCCGGGCGACCCACGGTCTCTCTGTGGCCAATCACCTCCACCCACCCCCGGTCCTCTAACTGTTTGATCACCATAGAGTTGATGGCTACGCCTCGGATGTCCTCCATATCGCCCCTTGTGCAAGGTTGACGGTAGGCAATAATAGCTAAAGTCTCCATAACTGCCCTAGAGTATTTGGGTGGTTTTTCAGGATGCAAACGATCCAAATAACTTCGCATCTCAGGTCGACTTTGAAACCTCTAACCCGTGGCTACTTGTAACAATTCAACACCCTTTTGACTCCATTCTTGTTGGA
>DAIUEA010000233.1:0-3813 GCA_036845365.1 Limnohabitans sp.
GTTTTCATTCAATTAATAAAGGTCGTTGTAATTGAAGTAATGATCTATTTAGATCTTAACTTATCTCTATTTTGCTTTTTTTCTGTAAACTACGGATATTGAATAGGCTAGATTAATTCAACTATTTTCTCATCTTAAAGGTTTATCACATGAGTATTCAAACTGTTGGAATTATTGGTGCAGGAACGATGGGCAACGGAATAGCCCAGGCCTGTGCGGTCTGCGGCATTGACGTGGTGATGGTGGATGTCAAACAAGATGCCCTTGACAAGGGCGTTTCAACCGTATCCTCTAGCTTGGATCGATTGATAAAAAAAGAGCTTTTAACTGCGGAGCAAAAAACAACGGCGCTTTCTCGGATTAAGACCTCAGTAGATTACGCCTCACTTTCACAATCTCAATTGGTTATAGAGGCTGCAACGGAGAGCTTTGATTTAAAAGTAAAAATACTAAAGCTTCTTGATGCCGCCCTGCCCCCTGAAGTCATCATTGCATCCAATACTTCCTCGATATCGATTACTCAGCTTGCGGCCAGTACCACGCGGGCAGACAAATTTGTTGGAATGCATTTTTTCAACCCCGTACCCATGATGGCCCTTGTTGAGATCATCAACGGACTTGAGACCAGCAGGGATACTCATGCAAAAGTAGAGGAGTTGGCCAAAAAACTTGGTAAGTCGCCCATCACGGTGAAAAATGCACCGGGATTTGTTGTCAACCGAATTTTGGTGCCTATGATTAATGAGGCTTTTTATGTTTTAGCGGAAGGGCTGGCAACCCCTGAGGACATTGACCAAGGAATGAAGTTAGGATGCAATCATCCGATTGGTCCACTTGCCCTTGCGGATCTGATTGGCTTAGATGTTTGCTTAGCTGTTATGCAGGTTTATTTAAACGAGTACGGTGATAGCAAGTACCGCCCTTGTCCTTTGTTAAAAGAAATGGTGGCCGCTGGACGATTGGGTCGCAAAACCAAACGCGGCGTTTACAACTACACCTAAAATTAAGACTATTAAAGTAAACTGCATAAATTCACTTTTGAACTTGAGTTCAGGTGTTTTAATCCTCAAAACTGTCGTTCAGGCATTCTTACCCTCATGCCGTCGAGTGCCTTAGTTATTTTGATTTGACATGCCAGCCTTGAGTTGTCCTCCCTGGGGGTTACGACAAAATCTAGCATTTGGTCCTCCTCAGATGAAGGCTCCTCCAAGGCCCCTTGGCTCACCCATTCAATATAGCAGTGGCATGTGCCGCACGCACAGTTGCCCCCGCACTCCGCAACCAGTCCGTCTAGACCTGCCGCTTGCACTGCGCCAAGAAGTGTATCCTCCTCCTCGCAGATCAACTCCTCCTCTGAGCCATTGGGTTGGGTTATGAATATTTGAATTGACACAGATGGTGCTCCTTGAAAAAATTGTCTGTTACTTTCATAATTCGCATTTTAAAGACTAATCTCTCTTTTTCTGTAAAACAGATAGACCCCCTGATTAGGAACGATAATTAGCAATCATTGTGGGTCTATATTTTTTATGAACGCGCCTCAAACTCCTTCCACTCCCCTTACCTCTCGACTTAACAAACGCATGGCTGCTATGGGGCTGTGCTCCAGAAGAGAGGCGGATGAATGGATCTCTAAGGGCTGGGTCAGGGTTAACGGATACGTGGCAGAGCTTGGGCTACAGGTCACGCAAACTGACAAGATTGAGGTTGACCGAGGTGCGTTGCACCAACAAGGTCTTCAAGTCACGCTCATCCTACACAAGCCTGTTGGGTATGTAAGTGGACAAGCTGAGGATGGGCACACACCAGCGATCAAACTAATTACGCAAGAAAATCACTGGCAGGGAGATTTAAGTCCTATGCGGTTTTCACCCTCTCAGCTTAAAAGTTTAGCCCCAGCTGGGCGCTTAGATATCGACTCAGTGGGTTTGCTTGTGTTGACCCAAGATGGGCGGATCGCCAGACAGCTTATCGGCGAGGATCATACGATGGAGAAGGAATATTTGGTGCGCGTGGAGTTTAACGAAATTCGGGAAAATGTGTCGGCTCATTTCCCCAAAGAAAAGCTTGCCCTACTAAGGCAGGGTCTCTCCCTTGACGGTCAAGCCTTGTTGCCTGCTGCGGTGGACTGGCAAAACCCCGAACAACTCAGATTTGTACTAACAGAGGGCAAGAAAAGACAAATCAGAAGGATGTGCGAACTTGTTGGGCTGCGTGTTGTGGGTTTAAAGCGCATCAGAATAGGAAGCATCGCACTTGGGCGCCTACCCCAAGGTGAGTGGAGATATTTAAGCCCTACTGAGCGCTTTTAGGGTCCACCGGGTCTGAGCCTAACCTGCTTCTCTATCGACTGCTTGGGCGATATTTTTTATCTACTTTAGACTTGAAAATACTCAGACGATCCCAATATGAACAAACATAATTGTTTTTAACCGTTAATTACTAAAATGAGCAAACAAACACATGCCTTTCAAGCCGAAGTAGCCCAGTTGCTGCATTTGGTCACTCACTCTTTGTACTCGAACAAAGAGATTTTTTTACGCGAGCTTGTCTCCAATGCATCCGATGCGTGTGACAAACTCAGATATGAAGCGCTTAACAATGCAGCGCTTTTTGAAGATCAGCCAAATTTAGATATCAAAATCTCCTTTGATAAGGCTGCTAAAACCATTACGATTTCTGACTCTGGTATTGGAATGAGCGAGCAAGAGGCAATTGATCATTTGGGAACAATTGCTAAAAGCGGTACTAAAGACTTTGTGAGTAAACTTAATGTGGACCAAAAAAGTCAAGCTAAAGATAACGGCTCACTTATTGGTCAGTTTGGTGTAGGTTTTTACTCCGGCTACATTGTTGCCGAAACCATCACGGTTGAGACCAGACGCGCAGGACTGAAGTCAGACGAGGGGGTTCGCTGGAGCAGCGCTGGCACGGGAGAGTTTCAAGTTGAGCAAATCAACAAACCCGATCGTGGCACAAAAGTAATCTTGCATTTAAGGGCTGATGCAGATGAGTACTTAAGCAGTTGGAAAATTAAATCGATCGTCTCCAAATATTCAGATCACATCTCTTTACCCATCTTAATGCTCAAAGAAGAGTGGAAAGAGGGCAAGGACGATCAGCCTGGTGAAATGGTTACCACGGATGAGTGGGAAACTGTTAATAAAGCCAACGCCCTTTGGTCAAGAGCGAAAAAGGACATAACCAGTGAAGAATACTCTGACTTTTATAAAGCCATAAGTCATGATTTTGAAGCTCCTCTTAACTGGACTCACAACAAAGTGGAGGGAGCAACTGAGTACACCCAATTGCTTTATGTACCTTCAAAAGCTCCATTTGACATGTGGAACAGAGATAAAAAAGCCGGTATAAAGTTGTACGTCAAACGCGTTTTCATCATGGATGACGCAGACTCCCTAATGCCTTCGTACCTTCGGTTCATAAAAGGGGTGGTGGACTCCGCTGATTTGCCGCTCAACGTAAGCCGTGAATTGCTCCAAGAGAGCAAGGACGTGAAAGCGATTAGAGAAGGTAATACGAGACGAGTCTTATCGATGCTTGAAGACTTAGCCAAAAATGATGCCACAGGCGAAGGCGCAAGCGCAGAAGAAATTGCAAACTCAGGTAAATACACCAAGTTTTACGCTGAGTTTGGTGCCGTTCTTAAGGAGGGTTTAGGCGAGGACTTTGCCAATAAAGACAAAATAGCCAAATTACTTCGCTTTGCAAGCTCTACTACTGATACTGTCGCTGTGTCCTTTGCCGATTATGTGAGCAGAATGAAACCTGATCAAGAGGCCATCTATTACATTA
>DAIUEA010000234.1:0-3805 GCA_036845365.1 Limnohabitans sp.
CTACCGCAACTGCGGGGACATACGTTGCGGGTGTGCGCTATAAAGCCTGGGCTCCTCCCTCCGCACTGCACCCAAGCATTGGCTCTCACTCGCCCCTTACCTTTGATTTGGTGGATACTTGGATGAACCGCTCGCTTGGCGGCTGCGCCTACCATGTGGCCCACCCAGGAGGACGTAACTATGACGCCTTTCCTGTAAACGCCTACACCGCAGAGAGCCGTAGACTCTCAAGATTTACGACACTCCAAAGCACATCCGGCCCTATCAAGGCTACAAAGTCCAACTTCGAGCTCACGGGATCGCGCGAGTTTCCTTTTACACTAGACCTTCGAAGATGAGACAATTGTGGTACCTTGAATAATTCTGCTTTTAAACACCCTCCTCTGACCCCCGAGATAATACAGGGTATTTCGCCCCTACTTAACCCATCAAAGACGGGTCACTTTGATGAGTTGCGACAGCAAACTTCGCCGGGTGCAGTTGAAAAACTTTCTTCTACAGGTAGCGCGCCACAAGAAAGTAACGAGCTGGGTCTCTCAAATGAATGGCTCCGCTTCTTTGAGTACCTCGGCCCTCACGGGGTACAAGACCTGACCCGAAGAAACAGTGAGTTGTCCAAACAAATCCGAGACAACGGGGTCACCTACAACGTGTACGCCGACCGCAACTCCCCCATTCGGCCGTGGTCTGTGGATATTTTCCCCCTCATCATAAGTGCCTCAGATTGGATAAAAATTGAGAGCGGGATTATCCAAAGGGTAGGTTTAATTGAGCAAATAATGGCCGATGTTTACGGTCAACAAAACCTCATCAAAGAGGGCTTGTTGCCGGCCGCTTTGGTACAGGGCCATACGGGCTACTTAAGACCTATGCACAACGTCATACCTCCTGGAGGAAGGCATTTGCACATTGCAGCCTTTGACCTCGCGCACGGACCCGATGGCCAGTGGTGGTTGGTGGCGCAAAGAACGCAGGCTCCGTCTGGACTTGGGTATTTGCTTGAAAACAGAATACTTGTTTCTCGTCAATTTCCAGACGCATTTGATGCAATGGGCATTCAAAGATTGGCTGGAACTTATAGATCGTTGATTGAGAGCTTAAAAATAGCTAGCCCTGGTGGCAAAGATGCACAAATAGTCCTCTTGACCCCTGGCCCCTACAGTGAAACTTATTTTGAACACGCTTACCTGGCCCGCTACTTGGGACTGCCCCTGGTTGAGGGTGGCGATTTAACAGTGCGCGACAGCAAACTTTATCTTAAAACTCTCTCCGGCCTACAACCAGTGCACGGAATTTTAAAACGCCTAGACGACGAATTTTTAGATCCGCTTGAGCTTAGGGCGGACTCAATGCTTGGCATTCCAGGGCTTTTACAAACCATCCGCTCAGGCAACGTCTTAGTTGCCAACGCTCCTGGCTCTGGTTTTTTAGAGTCCCCTGCGTTGCTTGGTTTTATGCCAGGAATAAGTAAAGCATTGACTGGAGAAACTCTTAAACTGCCGGCCTTGGCGACTTGGTGGTGCGGTGAAAAAGCCATCCTCAGTGAGGCCACCTCCTACTTAAAACAAAGCGTGATTAAGCCAACCTATCCTGGACGCCTAAGAGGCACGGGAGAGGCGGGAAGCAACATCTCAGAGGAGGACTTCCAAGCCGTACTTTGTCAAAACCTGTCCAATGAACAAATCCACGAATGGATCAAAACGATAGAACTCAACCCCCAAAAGTACACCCTACAGTCTTACCTGCCGCTGTCTCAAATGCCGACTTGGATGGATGCGTCCCAGAAGATGCCTGCCGGCATCATCCCTCGCTCCATGATGCTTAGAGTTTTTGCGGTATCAGACGGATTAAATTCTTGGAAAATTTTACCGGGTGGCATGGCCCGCATATCCCCTCCCGGCGAAGAGGTGTCTTCCATCCAAAAAGGCGGCAGTAGTGCTGACGTTTGGGTACAGACTAGCGCTTTGCGCGACACAAGTACCATGCTTAGGCGCAATTTAGATTTGCAACTATTGGAGTCTAAGAAACGACTCGTCACAAGCCGAGCGGCGGAGAACCTTTACTGGCTGGGAAGATACACAGAGAGAGCAGAAAATACAGTTAGGCTCGCTAGGCTAAGCCTACATTTTTTGAGAGGGGAGGAAAAGCCCTCAATCTCATTACTTTTATGGCTTGAGCGCATGGCAGAGGAGTTCCGCTTGATCCCTGAGGGGGTGCCCACCGGCGAGTCCAAACAAGCTGAAAAGAGCGAGATGGGAGAAAACTGGGCACAAAGCCAATCAAGTGCCAAAAACAATGTTCCTAAAACGTTGCCTCCCAACTCACCCAAACTTCGTTTAATTGCCAATCTTTTTGAGCGCACCTTAATTGATAGCCTTGATTTGAGGGGCAACGTCAACAGCGTAGGTTTCAACTTATCTGCGCTGGAGCAAGCGGGTTACGCAGTCAGAGACAGGTTGTCTCAAGAGAGTTGGAACTTGATCGTTAACACTCGCCGTGAATTTTCAATCAACGCAAAAAGTTGGCAAAAATTACCTGAAGGCGCGTCCCTTTATGCAATCAACGCCCTAGATAAAACCAATGCCTCTTTGGCCGCTATTACTGGCTCGCAAAGCGACCGGATGACCCGCGACGATGGCTGGAGACTCTTATCCTGTGGTCGTCACCTCGAGCGTCTTGGCTTTTTAAGCACTGCACTCGAGATGGCCGTTGAGTGCCAAACCATTCAAGACTTAGACAAAGACACCTCTGGATTCAATGCCCTGCTCTCGCTCTTTGATAGCACGATCACCTACCAAGCTCAGTTTCAAGAGTCGCGCGAGTTAGGCCCTCTTTTGATGTTGTTAATCAAAGACTCAGACAACCCTAGGTCGGTTGGATGGGTTGCGAATGCTTTAAAAGGAAGACTCTCTAAACTGGCTGGCTGCGCGCCTGATGAGCTCAGCGCAATGGCCTCCATCGTTCCAAACCAAGCTGACTGGACTTTGGAGGAGCTTTGCAAATTGGATGAAAACGCAAGGTTATCTAAGCTCTTAAAAATGGTTGCATCCTTTAAGGTCTGCACCTGGCACTTGAATGATGCAATAACAGAGAAGTACTTCACTCACACCTTAGAGTCCGAGAGAAGTTTTTCGGCATAGAGATTTTTTGATATGATTTTGCAAATTACTCATCGCACCAAATACAACTACGATCCAGCTGTTTTAACTGCGCACCATATACTTCATTTATCCCCTGTAAGCGGACCTCACCAAGAAGTGATTGAGCACTCGCTTAACGTGTACCCAGTGCCAGCGGAGAAAAAATCTACGATTGACACCTTTGGCAACGTGGCTACATACGTTGCTTTACACGCAGCCCATGATTTTTTAGATATCGTTGCCAGCAGTAAGATTCTTACTCATGAAACAAAGCTAATTCAAGAAACCCTTACCGTAAATTGGCCTATCGGTTGGGCTCAGGCTCAGTCAATCTTTGAGTACAGGGCTGGCGCAGCGTTCAATGAGGCATTTGAATTCGTGTTCCACTCCCCCATGGTTCCCCTTCACACAAATTTTAAAGAGTACGCTGAAATCAGCTTTAGCTCTCAACCCACATTGTTGGGCGCTGTTAGAAATTTAATGGAACGCATTCATCGAGATTTTATTTACGAATCAAAAAGTACCGACATAAATACACCCGTTTTAACCGCTTTGGCTCAAAGAAAAGGGGTCTGCCAAGATTTTGCTCATGTCATGCTGGGGTGTTGTAGATCAATGGGTTTGGCAGCCCGTTATGTGAGCGGCTATCTACTAACTGTGCCCCC
>DAIUEA010000235.1:0-3797 GCA_036845365.1 Limnohabitans sp.
ACTCTAGTGTTGCCAACTCACAGTCTGATTTAGTGATGTGCGCACCTGTGGTGATTAAAGAGTCTGCAAAATTAAGAATTCCCCTTAAAGAGCACTGCGCTCACCTGCTGGTCCATTCGACTTTACATGCCCAGGGGTACGATCACGAAGTAAAGGAGTCAGATGCGCTCATCATGGAGGCGCTTGAGAGCCTTTTAATGATATCGCTGGGATTCAAAGATCCGTACGGGACAAAAATCTAGGGTCCTCCCAAGTACACGCGTTACACTGATAGAGCGCCTTTTTTGTATTATTTGTTGTGCAACCGATTTGTTGCACAACCGGTTTGGCTCAAGTAGAGATGCTTGGGTTTTTCTTCACTCATTTGCATGGAGATTAGCATGTCCAATAAACCCCAACAATTTACGGTGAGCCATCTCAGAGATGAGGATTTTAAAAAAGATGGTCTGCGCCCTTACGCGTTGTATAGAGATCTGGGGTTTGCACAAGCCACCAACGGACTCGCTCAGGCGCATGTGATCAAATTCCTGCCCCCGCACACCCCAGAGGCTGCGAAGTTGCATTTTCACACCGTTCAATTTCAAATGATTTATGTTTTAAAGGGATGGGTTCTCAACCAGTTTGAGGGACAAGGTGAAATCTTAATGGAGCCAGGAAGTAGCTGGATCCAGCCCCCCGGCATGGCACACGCAGTTCTTAATTATTCAGATGATGTGGAGTTGTTGGAGGTTATTCTTCCCGCTGAGTTCGGTACAGTCAATCTTTAATTGCTGACTCAAAGGCCCATCTTCAGCTCTTCAATGTCAGCTTCACAAACTTTCGCTTGCCGACTTGGATGACGTAAGTTCCGGTCTCCAACTTTAGGCCTTTATCTTCAATCGTCACGCCGTCAACCCGAACTCCTGCGCCCTCAATCAAACGGTTGGCATCTCCTCCCGAGCTGGCAAGGCCGCACTGTTTGAGAAGGGAGCCGATGCCTTGAGGGGCACCGCTGAGCTCCACCTCAGGGATCACATCTGGGATTCCACCTTTGCTGCGGTTATTAAAGTCCTCCTGAGCCTTTTCGGCGGCCCCAACTCCGTGAAAACGAGCCGTAATTTCTTTTGCTAAAAGAGTTTTGACGTCTTTGGGGTTTTTGCCTTCAGAGATTTCTTGCTTGAGTTGATCAATTTGGGTAAGGGATTTGAAACTTAGGAGCGGGTACCAGCGCCACATCAGCTCATCGCTAATGGAGAGCACTTTGGCAAACATGGAGTTGGGTTCCTCGCTGATGCCGATGTAATTGTTTTTACTTTTGGACATTTTCTCTACCCCGTCCAGTCCTTCTAGCAAAGGCATCGTCAATATACACTGGGGCTCTTGACCGTAGTCCTCTTGGAGGTGTCGACCCATCAGGAGGTTAAATTTTTGATCTGTTCCCCCTAGCTCTAAGTCGGCCTTGAGGGCCACCGAGTCGTAGCCCTGCATGAGAGGGTATAAAAACTCATGCACGCTGATGGGTAGTCCAGAGGTATATCTCTTGTGGAAATCATCACGCTCCATCATCCGTGCCACGGTGTAGCGAGAGGACAACTCAATCATGCCTCTTGCGCCGAGAGGGTCACACCACTCGCTGTTGTAGCGAATCTCGGTTTTGGTGGGGTCTAAAACCAAGCTGGCTTGTTTGTAGTAGGTCTGTGCGTTCTCGCTGATTTGTTCCTTGGTGAGCGCCGGCCTAGTTGAGTTGCGCCCTGAGGGATCCCCGATCATGCTGGTAAAGTCCCCAATCAAAAAAATCACTTGGTGACCTAGATCCTGTAGTTGCCTCATTTTGTTGAGCACCACAGTATGACCTAAATGGATATCAGGAGCGGTAGGATCAAGGCCTAATTTGATTCTTAAAGGCACACCGCTGGTGCTGGAGCGTAAAAGCTTTGCGACCCACTCTTTTTCTGGAATTAACTCATCGCAGCCCCTGCGAGTCACCAGCAGAGCCTCACGGACGTGCTCGGGCAAGTCGTGGAGGCTCGTCTCAGAGCCCTTAGGAGTTGAGGTAATTGTTGTAGGCAATTGATTCATATGGGGTTTTTTACTTACCCAGGTACAAACTGGGCTATTTTTCTTGGATAAAAAGGTATACTACCAGGGGTTTTAAAATCATCAAGGCAAAAAGTTGTTGACTTTTCACAGAAAGATTTTTCTTGATTCTACTGGTCCAACCAGTTCAAGGGGCAAAAAATAATGTTACCCAACGATGAACGCGCTTTACAACGGGTGAATTGTCTCGTAGGGGCAAATTTCTTTTGTATGACCTTTACAAAGCGGTCCTGTGGGTCTCTTTCAAATCTCCATCACTTACCACTAGAGTGCTTTTAACTTTGTTAGTACTCAGTTAAATCCAAAAGTAAAAATTATTTTGTTCAGCCCATCCACCCGTTCTCAGCTATCACAGCCCGCAAATTTGGCCAGCGTAAGCTCTCAACCCAAAGAGAGCCATCACACGCAGCAATTGGGCATGGACCTGTACCAGTTTAAGACCAAACACCTCCTGTATGGATTAAGTGTTTTGCTGTTTTTGGTGGGCGGGGCAACTTACGCTGTCTCCAGTTTAAGCTCACCCAAGTCCATTGTGACTCAGCACGAATTGGAGGAGCTTTTAACTCCCCCAGGCGTGGCCACTCAGTTGATGCCCGTTCTCAACGCAGACAAAGCACTACACCTTTACAGGGCGGACACCACAAGGTCAAGTGATACCGTAGAGAGTTTATTTTTACGCCTGGGGATAGACGATCAACAAGCCGCCTCTTTTATTCGCAGTAATGCGCAACTTAGAAAAAATTTGCTTGGTAAATCCGCCCGCCCAGTCAGAGTGGAGGTTGACGGGCAGGACAAATTACTGTCTCTCAAAGTACTCTGGGCCTCCTCAGAGCGTACCTATACGGTGCTTGAGTTAATCAAACAAGGCAATTTACAGGTTTCACCAAATTCTGAAACTGCTTTGACCTCTCCTATAAATCCAGGCAATTTAACCAACTCAACCAGCCCAGTTGGTCCTACCAACTCGACTGCTGTGACTGGTGTGACTGGTGTGACTGGTGTGACTGCTGTGACCTCGGCCACTGCCGCCACTTACCTGGCTCCCACTTTAGCTTCTACATCTGGAGATGAACGCTCTAGCTCAAAAAGCTCAAAACCACACAGCCTAGCAAAGCCCGTAAGCCCCTACCAATTACAACAAAACACTCTTCCCCTGCATGTGTCAGTGCGTTTAGCCAGCGCAAAGATACGAACCTCTCTTTACGCCGCCACAGATGCAGCGCAAATACCGGACAGCGTAGCTGCGCAACTTGCCGATGTATTTGCAAGTGAGATCGACTTTCACCGATCACTACAAAAGGGTGACCGTTTCACCCTTTTGTACGAAGCGCTGGACGCTGATGGGGAGCCTATGGGTTACGGCAAACTCTTAGGGGTCGAGTTTGTAAGTGCGGGGGTGGTTCACCAGGCCATGTATTTTAAGGAGAGTGGGGCCAAAGAGGGCAACTACTTTAACCTCAAAGGCCAAACCCTTAAGCGTCCCTATCTCGCTGCGCCCCTAAAGTTTTCAAGAATTACCAGCGGCTATAAGATGCGCATACATCCGATTTGGCAAACATGGACAGCCCACAAAGGGATCGATTACGCCGCCCCAATAGGCACACCTGTGCATACGGTCGGTAAGGGCGTTGTGCGATCCGCGGGATGGATGAACGGGCTCGGTAATGTGGTCTTCATCGACCACAGCAACGCTCAAACTACGGTTTACGCGCACCTTAGTC
>DAIUEA010000236.1:0-3776 GCA_036845365.1 Limnohabitans sp.
GGCAAGAGAAAGTTAATTGTTTGCGGATTTCACGAAGCGACACTAGCCGCTTACTCCATTGCTTCTCACCTAAGGGGGGGGCAAGCAATTCCGTTGGAATACACGACCGCGAGCGCCAGAATTCATAAACTCCTTGGTCTTTAATTCTTAAAGCCAAGTATTTTTATGGGCTTTTGCGTTTTGCGCGCTCTAATCACCTAGATTTTTAAGTTCGAGTTGTACCGACCTCAAGACGCTTGTCCAATCCCCAAAACTTGTTTGCCTAAAGAGCCTTAAACTGGGATACCAAACACTTTTCTGCGTCTCTAGCCCCCAACGCCAATCGCAACTGTAGGGCAACAATACCCACGTCTCTTTACCCAGTGCTCCGCTCAAATGAACTGTTGAGTTATCAATTGATATCACCAAATCACAGCACTCGATAAGCGCTGCTAGCCCGTCCATATCTAAAAAATTATCTACCTCGTTAAGGCTTAACACTTGTGTGCCTATAAAGGAGCGAACGCTCTCTAGCTCCTCCGGCAAAGCGCCGTATTGAAGGTTAACAATGTTGTACTTATCTGCTTCAAAGGTATCCGTGCCGTGTCCCGTCAAAGAAGCAATGAGTTCGTGCAGGGATATACTTCTGCTGAGTCCCTTTTGATCATTCTTACTTCGCCAACTTATTCCAATCGTCTTTTTACGGTTTTGGGGTATTTTAGTCTTAAGCTGTTCTACTTTGCGGACTTCACTGAATACGTAATTTGAATTTAGATTTGCAAAATCCTCTTTAGACTTACAAAATATTTCCGCCAGCTGTCCAATAGGCATGTGCTCATCGTAGAGTGATTCATCTAGAGCTTCATGTTTTGGTTTAAACGTAATTTCTGGCATAGCACGCTTAAAAAGAGGAATGAGTCTTGCATCCATTTGAACAATCAGTTGCTTTGCAAGCGATTGGGCCTTAAGAAGCAAACTGCCAAACATGATTTCATCCCCTATGCCCTGCTCAGCCCATATCAGCAGCGCGGGCACAAGAGAATTAGTTTGTACGCTGCCTGTGGGAGCATCTGGGTTTGGCGACTTATGGTTTACGTAAAGTGGCTTAGTGGTGCAAAGTGCAGGTGAAATCATGACCTCAGACCTCCATCTGGAGGGGTAAAGTGCAAAGCCTGCTTGAAATTCTTGATTAATTAATAAAAGTAAAGATTTGTTCCATAGGGCCTGGGCGTGGTTAGGATCAATAGCCAGTGCGTCTTGAAAACTCCTAAAAGCATCGGGCCAAAGCTTTTGCTCAGTGTACATAATGCCCATGTTTGAGTGGGCGTCTGCGTAGGAGGGGTTAACTTCTAAGGCCTGCAAATAGCAGGACAAGGCTTGCTGAAACTGACCGAGTTCCTTAAAGGACATGCCCTTGTTGAGGTAAGCCTGGGCGTAATTTTTATTTAAAGAGATCACCAAGTCATAGATCTTTATGGATTGGGCGAACTCGCCTAGTTGCTTTAACGTATTGGCTTTGTTGTAATGGGCGTCTACATAATCTGGTTTTTGGGCTGCGGCTTCAGAGAAATAAGTGAGCGCCTGGTCGTGTTGTTTCTCCCTGCGCTTAAGGATCCCTAAGTTGTAATTAGCCTGTGGGTATAGGGGGCGAAGCTTGAGGGCCTGCAAATAGGAGGTCTCTGCCAAGTCATACCCTCCCGACTCTTGAAAAGCGACCCCTCTAGAGAAGTAAAACAGCGGGTTCGGGCTGAGTTTAATTGCCTCATTAAAGCGTTCAATTGCGCCGCTGAAGTCTTTTAATTGACAAAGCAACACACCCATCAAATGGATGCATTCAACATATTTTGGGTAAGAGTTTAAGACCTCTAAATAACCACTCCTTGCAGACTCTAGGTCACCACGGACGTGGTTTTGGTTAGCTTTTTGGAAAAGCTGAGCTACTTTCTTAGGTAACTTTGCAGATGGTAAAGCCATTTTTGAAGTTCATGATGAGTGTCAACCTGCTTGTCTTGGATCTTGTGTCTTGTGTCTTGTGTCTTGAGTCTAAGACCCGTTATCTTTTTCGAGAACAACAGAAAAGCAATGGTGTAGTGAAAACACCTAGGATTAGAACCTATGCCCCTCAGTATAGGACAGCTTCACAGGACATTACAATATTAGCTGACACAAAGCACCTTCCACAACTCGAAATTTGCGCATAATTTTCAAAAAATATTTTCCAAAAGGCTTATTTTGAATTCTCTCCCACTCACCTGCCTCATCAGTTTAATGATCGTAATGTTGATGTTCGTCAATACAGTTATGGTTGGACGGGCCAGACAAAAATATGAGATCAAAGCCCCTGCAATATCCGGCAACGAATTTTTTGAGCGCGCCTACCGCGTACAAATAAATACCGTAGAAAGTGTTTTAATTTTTTTTCCTGCTATTTGGATCTATGCATCTTTAATAGACGATAAAGGTGCTTTTGCAATCGGTCTGATTTGGCTTGTGGGCAGAGTCTGGTTTGGACTCGCCTACACCCGCGACCCAGCTAAGCGGGGACCTGGTTTCGCAATCGCCATGTTGATGAGCGTGGGTGCATGGTTAGGTGCGCTTTACGGAGTTGTTCAAATGTTGAGCAAATAAATTCCAAACCGATCCACCCGGTCCTGAACTCCCCCCATTTGCCGAAGTCTTCGTTCTACAAAAATTACATTTCAAAAGTCCTATGCCCAGTAACATTGAGATCGCTCAAGCAGCCCATAAACGCCGTATTATTGACCTAGTTAAAGAAAAGACTCAGATTCCAGATGAGGCGCTTGAACCTTTTGGACACTTCAAAGCAAAACTGTCTCTAGACTACATAAAAACGCTCGACAATAAGCCCGACGGAAAATTGATTTTGGTGACTGCTATCTCCCCAACTCCTGCTGGGGAGGGAAAAACAACAACCACTGTGGGACTTGGAGACGCGCTTAATCATATCGGTAAAAAAGCTTTAATTTGTCTTCGTGAACCCTCTCTTGGGCCCGTTTTCGGAATGAAAGGCGGAGCAGCCGGGGGCGGATATGCCCAGGTCGTGCCCATGGAGGACATTAATCTTCACTTTACAGGTGACTTTAACGCCATTTCTTTAGCCAACAATTTGTTGGCTGCAGTTATTGATAACCATATCTTTCACGGCAATAAGCTGAACATCGATACCCGTCGTATCACTTGGAAGCGTGTGATGGATATGAACGACCGAGCGCTCAGAAAGATTACGATCGGCCAAGGCGGTCCTGGTAATGGATTCGTAAGGGAAGACGGCTTTGATATCGTTGTCGCCTCCGAAGTGATGGCCATATTTTGCTTGAGCAAAAATCTTGAAGATTTAAAAGACAGACTTGGTAAAATTGTGATTGGTTACACAAGGGATTTGCAACCCGTAACTGCCAAGGACTTAAACGCTCACGGGGCGATGACAGCGCTTTTAAAAGACGCCCTAGCCCCCAACATCGTGCAAACTATTGAGAACAACCTTGCTTTCATACACGGAGGTCCATTTGCAAATATTGCTCACGGTTGCAACTCTGTCATTGCCACCTCTACAGCACTAAAACTGGCTGACTATGTGGTCACTGAGGCAGGCTTTGGGGCGGATTTAGGTGCCGAGAAGTTCATCGATATCAAATGCCGTAAATCAGGACTGAGGCCCTCTGCTGTCGTTCTAGTGGCAACCATCAGAGCACTCAAATACCACGGCGGCATTGAGGTAAAGGACCTGGGCGCAGAGAATTTGACAGCCTTAAAAGCTGGCTTAGTCAATTTAGAAC
>DAIUEA010000237.1:0-3747 GCA_036845365.1 Limnohabitans sp.
CCTTAGGAGTTGGCACAGAACGCTTGCCTCCGAGAGGGAGTTGGAGGCTGAGCTGTCTTGGCTAAAGCGCAATGTTTACGAAAACAGGAAAGCTTTGGTTGAGGTTGAGAGAATAGGAGGCAAGGTTAGGTACTCACAACGAGGCGGAGAAAAAAAACAAGTACCCTTGTAAATATTTCTTCCTCTTTTAATCTTATTTGCCAACCGCATGTTAAAAAATAAACAATCGGAGGTTTTTAAATGAAAACTTTAATGAAGATGAGATGGTTTGTAGGTATTATGGGATTTATGCTTTTAAGCATTGTCTCGTTTTGGGCTTACGCTAAAACGAGTGGCACCTACCCCGTGATTCACTACAGGGACGTTCCCTCTCCCATTCAAACACTTTTCGCCAAAAACGAGCCCGACTTAGGCGACGTTGGTAGTTGCGCAACTGCGTTTGATAGTTTAGCGGACGATGACAAAATGGTTTTTACGTGCTCCATTTACATCAAAATCCTGGCTGAAGGTGAGCGAAGGGCCATGAAAAGATGCGAGGAGATGAAACAAGCTAAAGGTATAAAAGCCTCTTGCCACATCATCTCAAGATAAAGCCTACTCAAGAACTCGGCATTTAAGACTGAGGACTTGAGACAAACAATTTAATCGACTGCTCTCACTATGAGGCGGAAATAGCGGCCACAAAATTAAATAATCCACAGAAAAACGCTGCGCACCAAGCAATCGTTCTAAGGGTTGGTTTGTCGATCACGTAAAAGAGTATGAAAAGAGCTCTGGCCAATACAAAACCCACACAGGCCGCGCTCAGCTTTTGTAGATCTACGTGTGCGTTGAGCGCGCAAAAAACACCCACTGCAAAAAAAGGAAAAGCTTCAAAACTATTTGCCTGGGCTGCATTTGCCCTAGCCCTAAATCCAGTTTGCTTTGATAACCAAGACCTAGGATCTGAATTATCAAAATCCTTGAACCCCCACTTCGCAGTGGCAGCGCACAAAATTGGCATGACTCCCGAAATAATAAGGCAGAGGTAGACTGTTTGCATTTGAGAGTTCCCTGGTTTGATGGTTATTTAAGATGCGGTAGTGGTGGGGGAAAATTTCAAGGTTCAAAAGGCATTTGTACTTAAAAAACAGATCAATTTCAAGAGTCTAAGTGCATCAAATCATGCGTAAAATGGCCTATCTGCACTGAACAAAAGGTCCCCACATGTTCAAAGTTATCGTATTCGATGCCTACGGCACACTTTTTGATGTGTATTCTGTCTCCAAATTGGCCGAAACTTTATTTCCTGGCCATGGACAGGCCTTGTCGATTCTTTGGAGAGATAAACAAATCGAATATTCTCGACTCATCTCTATGAGTGATCCTCATAATCCCAACGGAAGTCGTCATTATCAATCCTTTTGGGACATCACGCGACTTGCACTGAATTACTCCTGCCAAAGACTCAAGCTCGAATTGACCGCACAAGCTCAAAAGGATCTGCTTGACCAATACGCAGAGCTTAAACCTTTTCCTGAGAACTTAGGTGTCTTACATGATCTTCAAAAACGAGGCTTCAAAAACGCGATTCTCTCAAACGGGAGTCCCAAGATGCTTGAAATGGCGGTACGCAGTGCAGGCATGAGCACCTTGCTTGACCGAGTCATCTCAGTTGATACGGTTCGTCAATTTAAGACTTCACCTGAGAGCTACGATTTGGTTCTTCAAACTTATCCAGTAGACAAGAGAGAGGTATTGTTTGTTTCGAGCAATTCGTGGGACGCTTTGGGGGCCACTTGGTTTGGATTTAGGAGTTTTTGGGTCAACCGACAGGGATTGCCCTTTGAAACCCTTGGCCCTAAACCCACTCATACAGGAGCATCTTTAGAGGACGTCTTGGTGCTCACAAGTCTTCTTTGATCGGTAGGTTTTGCCTCGGGTCTCGCTTTCGCCTACTTCCAAACTCCTAAATATCGCCCCTGTCATGCACATGTTTAGAAAATATTATGCATATATTGTGCATATATTGCGTCTTTATTTTCACTCGTGAAGTGCTTGCTCTACGGCGAGCGCGACACCTGCGAGGTTTGCGTCTTGAGCATTACAGTGAGACAGCATCAGGCCGATGGGTAGCTCATTTGGTTTTTGAACGGGAATTGAGAACGAACATCCGTCTAAAAAATTAATTACGAATGTGTTTCTAAGCAACAAACGGTTGACGCGAAAGAACTCATCATCAGAGTCCAACAACCCATTTATCACTGGAGCTTGAAGGGGAACGGTAGGCGAGATTAATGCATCAAAGGGGCGAAGAATTCCCTCCATTTTATGAATCCAAGACTTTCTCGCATCTAAAAGCGCAATGTACTCACGAGCTCCTACGCCCTTACCCAGTAACATTCGCTGTACCACTCTGTGATCCATTTGTTTTGAATGATTGTCTACAAAAGCTGAGTAAGCTGCATAGGACTCAATGGAGGAGAGACCACCAGGCACATTGATTTGCGCGATCTCGGAGAGCTCCTTCAAATCGATTTCAATAATCTCAGCTCCCTTGCTTGACAAGTGGATAAGGCAACGCTCAAACGCCTGAGCCACTTGTTGAGTCAACTCATCTTGCATCAATGTTTTAGCAACTGCGATTTTAAGGGAGCGTACTCCCCTGGGCTTGACATCTAAATAAGACCCTGAGAGAACCGCATCAATGTGCAGACAATCTTTTACACTTCTCGTCATTGCACAGACGGTGTCAAGTGAGCGAGAAAGCTCCACGGCACCTTGAGTGGGAACTCTAAACATGGAGCTTTTAAACCCAACCAGTCCACAAAGCGCAGCGGGGATCCGAATGGAGCCTCCGGTATCCGAGCCTACCGCAGCAACGCTTAGACCCAGTGCCACAGAGACCGCAGCGCCAGAGCTGGACCCGCCCGGGACTCGGTGGTTTTGTGGGTCATGTGGGTTTCGCGGAGTGCCGTAGTGCGGATTGATCCCCACACCCGAGTACGCAAACTCACTCATGTTTGTCTTTCCCATGATGGCCATTCCCGCTTGCCTTAATCGTTTCACGATCTCAGCGTCCCTTTGGGCAGGCGGCGAGCCCTTTAAGACCAAGCTCGCGGAGTGAGTGGTCTCATTTGCCACATCATAGAGGTCCTTAATAGTGATGGGTAAACCCATTAAAAGGGGCGGAGTTGCTCCTGCTTTTATTAAAGCATCTGCGTAAGCGCCCGCGGCAGCTGCAGAAGCTTCATATCTTTGCGTAAAAACATTGGCTGCACTGGGAAGCTTAGAGGCTTCAAAGCAATCATGAATTAATTTGGAATGCGTTAAAGAGCCCTGGAGCAAATTTGCCTGTAACGAGTCTATGGACTCGTTGATGGGTTTATGGATCGTATTGATGCTCATGCTAGTGCTTGTGCTTGTGTTGGTGTTGTTGTTCATACTATTGAAAATTAAGGTAAATTGCATCCATTTGGGAGGCCAAAATAAAATCCTTTTGGGTTAACCCACCCGCATCATGAGTGAACAACTTGACTTCTATTTTGTTGTATACATTTGACCAGTTTGGGTGATGATCCATCCGCTCAGCAACAAGTGCCACACTAGACATGAATCCAAAGGCTTGTACAAAATTCTTGAATTCATAAACACGATTGATGGAGTGTGTTTCACTCACGTGCGTCCAAGCGGTAGCGGATTCCAAAAAACGCGAAAATTCTGGAGCTGAAGTGTCTAGTTTGTTCATGTTTAAATTGTAATAAACTT
>DAIUEA010000238.1:0-2353 GCA_036845365.1 Limnohabitans sp.
AGGGTAGACAGTTGAAGTGTCTAAGAGTTTGCCCGTCTCATCGACTACGGCCACTTTAACGCCAGTGCGAATTCCGGGATCAAGTCCCATGACCACACGTCTTCCCGCAGGCGCAGCTAGAAGTAAGTCCCTTAAGTTGTCAGCAAAAACCTTTATGGCGACTTGCTCTGCGCTCTCACGCAGTCGAGTCAATAAGTCCCGCTCTATGGATAGACTGAGTTTTACACGCCAAGCCCAGCTTACGCATTTTTTAATAAAGTCGTCCCCTCTCCTACCTTGGTGAGTCCATTTGATTTGCTCGCCAATTCTTGATTGGGCCAACAGCTCGGTTCGCGTGATAGTGGCTTTAGTGGATTCAGAGTCTACTTGGGGTAACTCTGGAATTTCTATTTGTAATGACAATATACCAAGGGTACGCCCCCTTAGAGCGGCTAAAACACGGTGAGAGGGTATTTTGATGATGGGCTCAGAATAATCAAAATAGTCTTGAAACTTGAACGCATCCGCAATAGGTTCTTTAGGCTTAACTTGGCTGCTTTTGAGCACTGCATTTGTCCATAACCACTCTCTCAGAGATTGAACAAGTTGGGGGTCTTCGGAGAAACGCTCAGACAAAATATCTCTTACACCGTCTAACACTTTTTGCGCAGTGGTAAAGTCCCCCCCCTCGACCGCCAGCGAATCACCCTCTAGTCTTATAAAAGGCACGGCTTGCTCGAGTGGATCTAGCTCAGGGGCACTAAAAATCAAATCAGCTAGCGGCTCTAAGCCGGCCTCTTTAGCAATTTGTCCTTTTGTCCTTCTCTTGGGTTTAAAGGGCAAGTAAAGATCCTCAAGAATAACTTTGGTAGATGCATTTTGAATCTGAATCGCCAACTCCTGGGTTAATTTACCCTGGGACTCAATACTTTTTAAGATAGTTTCCTTGCGCTCACCTAGTTCCCTCAAGTAAAGAAGTCTCACCTCCAACTCCCTCAACTGTATATCATCCAGCCCCCCTGTAGCTTCTTTTCTGTATCTGGCTATGAAAGGGACAGTAGCGCCTTGATCCAGTAGGGATACAGCGGCTTGAACTTGGTCTGGTTTGACTGAAAGCTCTTTTGAAATTTGTTGAACAATTTGGGAATTCATATATTTAGAAATTTAAGCGATTGATTGCGCCACGAGGAGGGGCAAATATGACGCAGACAAGGCGCTTTTATAAGAAATAACTCGAGAGTGGAGAAAAATAATTTAATAGAAAATTCAAGCCAAGATTTAAACAAAGACTTAAAGGAGTTAGCCCCACTGCGATAGTTTCATTTTAGCTTGAGCAGCTCCTAAGAGGCGCTTTAGGCTCGCAGCGCGGACTTGAGCTCTAATCCAATATCAGGGCGTTTGGCAAAAGGATCTGGCGGCTGTCTATTGTCCAGGATGGCTAGCATTCTTTGTTTAACATTTTCCAGTGCGTGAGGATGGCTGAAGATATAAAACTGATTATTTTCAACTGCGTCAAATACTTTACTGGCCACTTCAGCGGCGCTCACCTTACCTGAATTCACCGCTTTATCAAGCATTTGCTTACCAATTAGTTGGCTTTGTGTGATGGGATGCTCTTGTCCAGTATCTGTATTCGAAGGAGTCGAGTCGTTAAAACTTTGGTTGATAGAAGTGGGCACGAAATAGGGGCATAAGACACTGGCACTGATTTGATCGGTTACGAGTGAAAGATCTTGAAAAAGTGTCTCCGTCAAAGCCAAGACACCGTGTTTGCTTACGTTATATATGCCCATGTTGGGGGGAGTCAAAAGTCCTGCCATACTGGCCGTGTTGACAATATGTCCTCGCCAACTAGGGTCTTGTTTTGCAGCTTTTAGCATTTGCGGGGTAAATAATCTAACTCCGTTGATCACCCCCATTAAATTCACTCCAAGCACTCTGTCCCAATCTTGGGATGAGTGCTCCCAAATCAAACCTCCGCCGGAGATTCCGGCGTTGTTGATGACCAAATTTGGAGCAGGATGGTGTTTAGCCATCTGTTGAGAAAAACTCTCCATCTCTGTTGAGTTGGAAACATCAACTGCATAACAATTGATTTGAGTTCCTGTTTGTTTGTAGAGCGATTCAATCTCTTTTGAGGCCTGCTTTAACCGGTCTTCATGAACATCAATTAGTAAAAGATGCATACCCAGACTTGCTGCTTTTTTAGAAAACTCCAACCCCAACCCTGAAGCGGCACCTGTAATAAGAGCGGTTTTGTTTTTAAAATCTTTAAACAAATTGAGTTCCTATCTTGACGTGTAACTTGTATATTTGCGCACTTTTCCTAATCTGCCAGTTTAAGCACGAAACCATTTCTTGGGAAATGTACGTG
>DAIUEA010000238.1:2363-3741 GCA_036845365.1 Limnohabitans sp.
CACGGTGCCTGCACGGCTATCGGTGCGCTCGAGGGTAAAACGAGTTTTGGTGGCTGATAACAATTTCCCCTGAGTTGGCTCCACTCCAAAACTCTCTGCTTGGATAATCACGGATGAGCCAAGAGGAATGGCGTGAACATCCTCAAATATCTCATTGTCAATTGGCTTTGGGCTCGCATTTGAACTTATTTTTAAGGCCTCTAAAGAAGAAATTTCTGATTGCGCAGTGGCTTTCCACTGCGACATGGCTTGGTACCATTTTTTAATTTCTGGCGTTGCATCTAAGATGTGGCTCAGATGAGGCACATTGTTAACAGTAAACCATATGGGATGATAAGCAGAAAAGTCAGCTATGCTGGGTTGTTCACCACAAAGGTAAGGTTGGCTCTCCAATATATTGGCCAACCGACGAAGGTAGCTTTTATAAGTTATTGTGGCCTCAGGGGGGGACATTCTGGGCTGTCCACCCCTCATTGCGCTTCGATCAGCGGCAAATGCCTTTGCAGCTTCCGCCCCCATAGCAGAAAAAACATGTTCCGCACCCTTAGGTTGAAAATTGTAGGCCATGGCAACTGGAAACAACAAAGTATCGGCCCAATGGGCTAAAGTACGCGACAACCCTTTGTGAGCCTCAGGATAAAGGGTGGGTGTGGGTGATAGGTGCTCTAAAACATCTGAAATTAAGGCCGTATCACAGTAAATATCTGCGCCGATCTGCAAAACTGGGGTTCTCCTGTGCCCACCAGTGAGGGCTACTAAATCAGGTTTGGGCATAACCCTTGGAATTTGCACGCTTACCCAGGGAATATTTTTAAAACCCAAAATCCTTCTTACCTTCTCTGCAAAGGGGGATAAAGAGTAATGGTGTAAAAGAATTGCGTTTTGCATTTTTTGCCTTTTAAAAATTTAAAAATCAACCAATTGATCTCTTAAAGAGGAGCAATCAAGCCTTCTGTGTCAATCCAAGGATTAATTCGATGTCAACTATCGTCAGATTTTTTTTTCACGTATCTAAAAGTTCCAGTTGAGTGGGCACATAACTCACCCTGTTCATTGAACACTTTGGAATCTACGAAAGCAGTCGTTTTGGTTCTATGGAGTAATTCACCTAAAGCTGTTAGTTTTCCAGTTGAAGGCCTGAAAAAAGTACTTTTCATCTCAATGGTGACCACTGAGAGAGATTTTTCAACGCTCCTGGCAGCAGTGGCCATGCTCACATCCAATAAAGTCATTACCGCACCACCATGGGCAACATCAAAAGAGTTCAAATGCTCAGGCCTTGGGGTGTAGGAGATTTGAGATTTCCCGTTATCAAAGATATCAAGAATGAATCCAAGCTCCTTTACGAAGGGGATAAGAACGCCGAATCCCCTCAAGG
>DAIUEA010000239.1:0-3732 GCA_036845365.1 Limnohabitans sp.
CTTAGACTGGAAGGTGAGTGAAAATGGTCATTTACTCCTCATTGATAACAGACCTGTTGATTTGGTTGGGATGGCAAAAAACTCTTGGAACCGGCTCAGCAGAAGTTGCAGTACAGTAAATTCTGTTTTAAAAGACGACCCTTTGTATAAGTCAAGCTCAGATCTCATCAAGTCTTACAGCCCCCCTGACTCGAATTCAGCGAATATTGCTTCCATGATAAGTTCACAAAATTGGATTCTCGCTGAGGTGGAGTTTGACTCACTTTTACCCGCAGTTGTGTTGATTAGAGGAGTTGACAAAGAGCAACATATCATTCCAAATGGAATCTGGAGCGGATACACAAAACCGTGGGAATCCGCCCCTTTCATACGAAACTACTTGAACACACAGGTAACAGATGTTCCCCGTGATCTAACGGATTGTTTTGAGCCTAACTCTCAATCTTTCAAATAAAGCGCAGATTGGAGAGCCGCAGTGGAAAAAGACTTCAAGGGAAATAAGAAAAATCTACCGCGTAAAACTTGTTTAGGTTGCGGTCTGAGCATGACTTGGCGTAAAGCATGGAGGAACAACTGGGATGAGGTCAAGTACTGCTCTGATGCGTGCAAAAAGAGGGCTAAAAATACATCTCAATAAATACAAGATCCCCTCAACTTTAGGGGTATTGAATGCAATCCCTCATTAACCAATATTTTGGATTATTCTAAACATTGGGTGAATAAGTTTCATTTGATGCACCTTTCAACTAGCACACCTATCTTTTAAAAATAAAACAGATTCTTTATGACCGATAAACCTCGAGCCACCCGCCGCCTAGTTGTTGTTCTGGGAGATCAACTGAATTTGGACTCTCTTGCCCTTGAGGGCTTCAGCCCTGCACAGGATGTCATCTGGATGTGTGAAGCCGCACAGGAGTCCACTCATGTCCCAAGCAGTAAGCACCGCATCGTCATGTTTTTAAGTGCGATGCGCCATTTCGCAATGGAATTACACGATAAAAATTGGTCCGTGGACTACACACTTCTTAACGACCCCTCCCACAGCGGTACTTTGGTGGGGGAGCTTGGAAAAGCACTTAAAAAGTTTAAACCCGAGGAGATGGTGGTTGCACAACCTGGAGAGTACAGGTTACTTAAGGGTTTGCAAGATTTGTCTGCTTCAACCGGAGTTCCCTTAACAGTGACCCATGACGCTCATTTTTTCACCCAGCCCAAAGATTTCGAGCAATTTGCAAGTTCCAGAAAACAGCTCAGAATGGAGTATTGGTATAGAGAGCTGAGAGAGAAATTTAATATTTTGATGGAAGACGGTAAACCCTCAGCAGGTCAGTGGAATTTTGACGCCGAAAATAGAAAGTCATTTGATAAAAATGGGCCCGTTAACGTACCCTCAGTCACAGAGTTCAAGCCAGACCAGGTGACTAAAGAAGTGATAGAGCTCGTTAATAGTTACTTCAAGGATCATGTCGGTCATTTAGATTCTTTCTCAAGACCCGTTACGAGAGCGGACGCCCTGCGGACTTTAAAACTATTCATCAACGAACGACTCACTTTGTTTGGGGATTATGAGGACGCCATGTGGACTGATGAGCCTTGGCTTTATCACTCGCACCTCTCAGCGGCTTTGAACTTAAAACTTCTCAACCCCAGAGAAGTTGTTTTAGCTGCTGAAAAAGCCTACCAATCGGGACAAGCCCCCATAGAGTCCGTTGAAGGCTTTATACGCCAAATACTAGGCTGGAGGG
Source organism: Limnohabitans sp. (assembly GCA_036845365.1). GTDB lineage: Bacteria > Pseudomonadota > Gammaproteobacteria > Burkholderiales > Burkholderiaceae_C > Limnohabitans. Next base: position 1,746 of record DAIUEA010000239.1, read on the forward strand.
AGTACGTGCGCGGGATGTACTGGCTGAAAATGCCTCAATACCTGGAGTTGAATCACCTTAAAGCAACACACCCTCTCCCCAATTTTTATTGGACTGGGAATACAAGCATGGTTTGCCTCAGCCAATCCATCCAACAAACACTCCACCACGGCTATGCTCACCACATTCAACGCCTGATGGTTTTAGGGCTTTACACCCTTATGTACGGCGTTCATCCGGTTGAAGTACATGAATGGTTTTTAAGCGTGTTCGTAGACGCAGTCGAGTGGGCTGAATTACCCAACTCGCTTGGTATGTCCCAGTACGGGGACGGCGGATTAATGGCCAGTAAGCCCTACATCGCAAGTGGCAAATACATTCAAAGAATGAGCAATTACTGCAAGTCCTGCCCCTTTGATCCCAGCATCTCTGTGGGACCTAAGGCCTGCCCCATGACAACGCTTTATTGGGATTTCTTGATCACACATCAAAGCTTACTGACTAAAAATCCAAGAATGGGCATGCAACTAAAAAATCTTGCTCGCCTGGACGCGGAAAAAGTGATCGCCATCCAAAATGCAGCATCTGAGCACCGCGCGCAAGTGGGGAGAGTGAAAAACCCCGTCAATTATTCATAAAGATTCAAGAACGAGTCAATGGTTTTTTTAAAGACTCCTTTATAGCTTCAATTAAACATGAATTATTCTGTGGTCTGGTTCAAACGTGATTTGAGGGTAAGCGATCACCAAGCTTTGTCAACTGCCCTCGCCGAAGGACCCGTTTTATGCCTATACATAATTGAGCCCTCATATTGGGGTGGACCAGACGTGTCTGAGAGACAATTGGATTTTTTAAAAGAATCTCTTCGCGATTTGGCCAGGGCTTTAAAAGCGATCAATCTAAATCTATGTCTCATGACGGGTGAAGCCACCCAGATATTCACTAAGATTTATGATCAACTACCCTTTGCACAGGTCTATTCGCACATGGAGACTGGCAATCAAATTACATATGACCGCGACAAGGCAGTAGCAAAGTGGTTTGCTTTAAAAAACGTTAAGTGGCGCGAGTACCGACAGCACGGTGTCCTAAGAGGCCTAAAAAAAAGGAACGCTTGGAATTCGAACTGGACAGAGCTTATGCACAGTCCACAATTCAATGTAGATTGCTCGAGTATGGACAAAGCCAAGCAAGATATGCTGCGCAACATGTTCCCTTGCGAGAGCTGGCCCCAGACCGACCGATGGTTCATAAACAATACCTCTTGCACGCACCCTCAAATGGGTGGAAGGACTGCTGGGTTGACAAGTCTTTACTCTTTTTTAGGAGAGCGAAGCGGATCTTATGTAGGCGGAATATCTTCCCCCTTAAGGGCGACCACGGCATGCTCTAGACTCTCCCCCTATTTGAGCCTAGGTTGCCTGAGCATGAGAGAGGTAGTTCAGGCAACTGAGAGGCAGATCAACGATGAAGCTACGAATGCTTATAAAAAAAGAGGATTGAATAATTTCCTTAGCAGACTTCATTGGCACTGCCACTTCATTCAAAAATTAGAAAGTGAACCTGAAATACAGTGGCGCAACTTGCATCCAGGCTTCAACGGCTTAAGAGAACCTGAGTGGAACCCTGAGCACTTTGCACGTTTAACCTCAGCAACAACGGGTTGGCCCTTAGTGGATGCATGTGTCACCATGCTAAAAGAAACCGGATGGTTGAATTTTAGGATGCGAGCCATGTTGATATCGGTAGCCTCTTATCCCCTTTGGCTGCATTGGCAAGAGGTTGGAAATTGGTTGGCATCTCAATTTGTTGACTACGAACCAGGAATTCACTGGAGCCAAGTACAAATGCAAGCCGGCACCACCGGCATCAACACCACCAGGGTGTACAACCCCATCAAACAAGCCAAAGACCACGACCCAGATGGACAATTCGTTCGTCGCTGGATGCCTGTGCTCAAAAAAGTACCCGATGCGTGGATTTTCGAGCCCTGGACAATGCCGCAGGA
>DAIUEA010000240.1:0-3455 GCA_036845365.1 Limnohabitans sp.
CTGTAAGTTGGCGCAAAAGAGCAGCCCGTTAAAAGCGCGAAGCCTGAGAGAGTTAAGGCTCTCAAGAAAAGTCCGATGGGGATTTTGAATTCCCCAACGGGATTAAGTTGGTTGGCGCCATCTAAGTCTAGCGAAACGCTAGGGCTCATTAAACTGGTTAATTTGGAGTTACAGCTTGATAGTGGATCAGACATAGAGCGTACTCATTTTTTAATTAGACTCTTTTCGTTTTTATCCACCTTGGACTCACTACTCCCAGCCCTACTTGCTCCAGCGGTCTGAGACGTTGGTGATGAAGCAGGAGCCGTTGGCACTTCGATAGGTCGAACGCTGTCGCCGTTTTCAACTGAATCGGGGGGTACATCAATGATATTGTCATCCGCGCTCAAACCGGTTGCTATTTGCACCTTGGTGCCCAAGTCTCTTGCGATTTCGACCTTTTTGAGTTTTACTTTGTTATCTGCAGTCAAGGTAGCCACAAACTGCCCCTCCTTTCTGAATATCAAAACACTGGAGGGAACTACGAGTGAGTTCTCGCTTGCTGGCATGGTCAGCACCACATTAGCAAACTCTCCCGCTCTAAGGCTTTGATCCGTGTTGTCAACCATCAACTGAATAAGAATAGAGCCAGAGCTTTCAGAGACGGCTTTAGATTCGGCTATAAACTTTGCTTTGTAAACTCGTCCCGGATGCTCAGGCACGTCAAGACGAGCTTGCAAGCCGTCTTTTAATTTAGTTGCAAATAGTTGTGGAACGCTCACATAAAGACGCAGCTTACTTTGATCGGCAACCGTAAAGAGCTCTCTACCGGACTGCTGCCCCGCGTTAATCAGTGCCCCAATGTCAGTGTTGCGCGTCGTCACAACCCCTGCAAAGGGGGCAGTAATTCGCTTAAAGCTCTCCAAAGCTTTGAGCCTGTCCACATTGGCCTGTGACGCAGCCACAATGGTTCGTTTCGCCATGAAGTCACCGTTTTTTTCATCCGCCTCTTGAGGAGAAACAGAGTCTGATTGCAACAGTTTTTTCCACCTTTTTGCCGTAATTTCAGACAAATTGGCATGAGCTTTTGCAGTCTCCAAGTCGGCAAGTGCTTGCTCAAGTTGTTGATCCAGATCGGGGGTTTCAATTTCAGCTAGCAATTGCCCCTGTTGAACCTTATCTCCAATATCGCAGAGCCAGCGCTTCAAATAACCATTAACTCTTGCATAAATGGGGGCTGTATTGAAAGCTTGTAAAGTGCCAGGTAGTGTGAGTGATTCACCCTCTAAAAGAGGGGCTAGGCGAATGGTACGAACGCTTGGAGTTGCATAAATTTTTGCAGTCTCAATTAACGTTTTCTCATCACTCACCCGACCATAAAGACCTCCTATCACTAGACCTAAAGCGCCCGCACCCAACGCCCATCCTAACGTTTTGAGGAAATGAGGCGCGCTTACGTGCTCGGGCACATCGATGGATTCAGAGCTCAAAGGATTCTCCTAAAAAATTTAAGTTCCAGACAATGTTTATAAGTGGGGTGGGCCAATCTAAACTGGATCAACATCAATTTCAACATTAGATTCAATCAAAATCCTCATGCTCAACAGGATCTTCGTATTTTTCATGAACCATGCTAAAGAGCACCGGTACAAAGAGCAGCGTTGCAAGCGTTGCCAATATTAGGCCCCCTATTACCGCTCTTCCTAAGGGGGCGTTTTGCTCGCCTCCCTCACCCAGTCCTAGCGCCATGGGGGCCATTCCAATGATCATGGCAAGTGCAGTCATGATCACGGGCCTAAAACGCGTAAAGCCGGACTCAAGCGCGGCGCGAACAGAATTTTTGGAGTGCAGTATCCGCTCTCTTGCAAAGCTCACCACCAATATGCTGTTAGCAGTTGCAACGCCCATGCACATGATGGCTCCAGTGAGCGCAGGGACTGATAGAGTCGTGTGCGTTGCAAATAGCATCCAAATGATCCCGGCCAGTGCTGCGGGCAAAGCGCTCACAATCACAAATGGATCACTCCAGGACTGAAAGTTAACAACAATCAAGAAGTAAATAAGCACAACCGCTGCCACTAAGCCGTAAAGTAAACCAGAAAAGGCAGTGTTCATGGTTTTAACTTGCCCCCTCAGGGTCACAGTGGCTCCCTTGGGTCTGGAGTCTGCGTGAGCTGCAATGACCTCCTCAATCTCCTTTGCAACAGAGCCTAGGTCGCGCCGCTCAGGGGTTGCATAAATATCTATCACTGGTTGTACTGCGTAGTGAGAGATGACGGCAGGTGTTGTTGAGCGTTTGATGGTTGCCAACCCGCCCAAGATTTGGGAATCTTTGGAGCTGCTGGTAAGAGGCGAGTCAATGGCCAAGTTCTCTAAATCCGAGAGCGTGTTAAATCTGTAATCGGGCGACTGGGCGACTATGGGGTAAGAGACACCGTTGGTGCGGTTTAACCAATACGAGGGTGCGACTTGACCGCTTCCTGCCATGTTGGTGACTAAACTGTTGGTCACGTCTCTCTCAGTGATACCCACTTTTTTAGCGCGCGACCTGTCCACTTCAATGCTTAGCATTGGGTAGTTATTGGCTTGTTGAATCCTCACGTCAGCAAGTCCACCAATTTTTAAGAGATCCTTCATAAGCAAATTTGCATAGGCAGTGTTGGCCTCTTTGTTGGGCCCCATCACCTGAAGATCGATGGGGGCGGGGGAACCGAAATTAAGAATTTGACTGATGATATCGGCTGGTAAAAAAGAGAAGGTAGCGCCTGGGAATTCCGCGCTCAAGTGCATTCTGAGTTGATGCAAGATGGGCTCTGTGGGTGTGTGGTCCTCGCTGAGTGTGATCAAAATGTCACCATCTTGGGGGCCAATGGTGCCGGTGTTGCTGTAAACGGTATTGATCCCGCTGACTGTTAAGCCGATGTTGTCCACAACGCTTGCAAGCTCAGCTTTTGGAATAATTTCTCTAATTCTTCCCTCAACTTGATCAAACAACTTGGCCGTCTCCTCAATTCGAGTGCCAACTTGCGCGCGCACGTGTATTTTTATTTGTCCTGAGTCTACGGGTGGAAAGAAATCACGCCCTAAAAAAGGAGCCAGGCAAAATGTACTCATCACAAAAATAGCGTATCCCCATACAAAAATTTTCCGACGCTGCATGGCAAGCTTAAGAACTGAGTAGTAAGACTTTCTAAGTGCGGAGAAGTAATGCTCGAATCTATGTTGAAAGATGATGAGCAGATTCTTTGATCTAACAGGAGATGCGTGCTCGACGCGCATCGCCTCCGCTAAGTGAGGGGAGGCGTGGCCCTGGGCAGCGTGTGGCTGTAAAAGGTAAGCGGCCATTGTAGGCACTAGAGTTCTTGATAAAAAGAAAGACGCAATCATCGCAAATACAACTGCCTCAGCCATGGGCACAAATAAGTAGCGCGCAACTCCGCTCAACATGAACATGGGGATGAACACAATACAAATAC
>DAIUEA010000240.1:3465-3725 GCA_036845365.1 Limnohabitans sp.
AAGCGGGCGTCACGATTTGATGGGCGCCGTCCATGATGGCTTTCCTCACAGGCTTGCCTTGCTCTAAGTGCCAGTTGATGTTTTCAATGGTGACTGTTGCGTCGTCAACTAAGATTCCAACCGCAAGGGCCAAACCCCCAAGCGTCATGATGTTCAAGCTCTCGCCCAGTGCATACAAAATTATGATCGATGAGAGTATGGCAAGTGGAATCGAGACGGCAATGATGACCGTAGAACGCCAACTTCCCAAAAAAATAAGA
>DAIUEA010000241.1:0-3722 GCA_036845365.1 Limnohabitans sp.
GAGCAAGTAAGGGCTGCTGCGACTGAGCTCTTGGCTAACGGCTGCGAAGCCATTTGTATTTTCTTCATCAACGCGTTCGCAAATAAAACCAACGAACTCAAAGCCCTTGAGGTTGTAAGGTCTGTTTGGCCCAATCAATTTGTCACGAGTGCGGTGTTGGTTTTGCCAGAAATAAGGGAGTTTGAGCGCTGCTCAACCGCGGCCTTAAGCGCGGTGCTCCAACCGGTTGTGGGGGAGTATTTAAAAAAATTAGACGGATCCCTAAGAGTTGCAGGTTTTGGGGGGGAGCTTTTAATTGTTCAAAGCAACGGTGGAGTGATGTCTTTGGACACAGCGTCAGATATGCCTTTTAAGACTGCTTTGTCTGGACCTGCGGCTGGGGTGATTGCTTGCGCTGAAATAGCTAAAGCGTCTGGGTATGAGCGCGTGATCACAGGCGACATGGGCGGGACATCTTTTGATGTGTCATTGATCGATGAAAACGGGGCCAGCTTAGCTGCGCAAACTGCAATTGAGTTTGGTCTTGTGATTCGCTCACCCATGATTCAAATTGAGACGATTGGGGCAGGAGGAGGCTCCATTGCCAGTGTTGATACGAGCCAAATGCTCAGCGTAGGTCCCGAGTCTGCGGGGAGCAATCCAGGGCCAGCTTGTTATTCGAGGGGGAATACACGTCCAACAGTAACTGATGCCAATGTGGTTCTTGGTCGAATAGCTTCTGACAGGCCGTTGGGCGGAGGTTTGCTCAAGCCCCTAGACTTATCGTTGGCGACAAAGGCCATCAAAGAACACATCGCTGATCCTCTTGGAATAGATGTCATGAGCGCTGCTGAGGCGATTTTAAAAGTCGCCAATTCAAAGATGGCTGGAGCTATTCGGTTAGTTTCTATTGAGAAGGGCTACGACCCCAGAGACTTTGCCTACATGCCCTTTGGTGGTGGCGGTGCGCTTCACGTGTGCGCGATGATGAGAGAGGTGGGCGTCAAAAACGGTTTAATACCGCGCTACCCCGGTGTTACCTCGGCGCTTGGATGCGTGATTGCTGATATGCGTCACGACGGTGTACAAACCCTGAATGTCTCCTTGGATGGGCTCGATATGAACCTAGTTACTGAGCTGATTGATTCAATATCTAAAACCTGCCATAAAAGACTTGATCAAAGCGGGGTTAAGTTCGTGCAGGTCCTGGAGCATTTAAGTTTTGATATGCTGTACGTAGGGCAAACGCACACCCTCAGCGTTAGTATCGATACTGCCACTGATGCTCAGGAAAAAGGAGCAGCTAACTCCAGGCGCGATTGGAAGACTCTAAACGCCGATGAGATTAGACAATCTTTTGAGAGCACATACATGAAAGCCTTTGGCAGGACCCTTGGTAACATTGGAATTAAAGTGCTTAACTTGAGGTTTTCTGTGGTGGGCGTTAGGCCTAAGTTTGATCTTTCTGTTCTTGCACCCACATCCACTGTCATGCCCGCAGAACTAGGTCACCAATCTGTGTTTCACAACGGATTAGTGCATAACGCGACCCGCTATGCAAGGCTTGAATTGCCCGTTGGCACAACGATCCAAGGGCCTGCAATTTTGGAGCAAAGCGATACCACCGTCTGGTTGGAGCCTGGTTTCACAGCCTTGGTCGACAAGCTTGGTAATTTGATTCTTACACAGGCTGTTATTTAAGAGGAAAATTTTGATGCTTAATTCAAATAAACCAAATCCCGGTGTTCTGCAAAATCTCTCAGGTGTAGCGCTGTTGATCGTGGATCTTCAAAACGACTTCATCCATCCTGCTGGTGCCTATGCAAGGGGAGGCGCCACCAACCCTAAAGCTTTGTTACTGCCCTCAAAAGTGCAGTCTGTAGCTAGATTTATAAAAGAGCGAGGGGGTATGGTCGTGTCAAGTCAGTTTACTTTATGGCCTGGCGTTGAGGGTGAACCTCTGATCTCTGAGCACCTTGGTAAACTTAGACCGTTTCTGAGAAAAGGGGACTTTAAACCTTATAGCTGGGGGCAGCAAAATGTGGATGAATTAAAGGACTTGATTGATTTCTCAGTTTGTAAGGTTGCTTACTCTGCTTTTTTTAATACTCAACTTGATTGGGTATTGACACGCGCCGGAGTCAAAGAATTGGTAGTGTGCGGTATTGTGACCAATGGGGGTGTCGCCAGCTCGGTACGAGACGCGCACGTTAGGGACTATAGGTGCACAGTGCTGAGCGATGCGTGTGCGGCCTTTAGTGATCAAGTGCACGATACATCACTTGCAGATTTAGGCACTGTAGCCAGCGTGGTGACTTGTGATGAGTACCTAAGAACAACAAACAGCTAGCCTTTACAAATAACCCACAAAGGAAGAGCTTCATTTGTTTTGGAGTGCCGCTTTTGAGTTATTAATAAAAAAGTAAGCAATTTAATTTAAGCCTGGGGGAGAGACATGAGTGAAATAAAAAAACTAATACACCAAGAATCTGCTTTGTTAGCGCCAGGAGTTTATGACGCACTTAGTGCGTTAATTGCTGAGCAAACAGGATTCAGTGCCGTCTACCTATCTGGAGCCTCGATTGCTTATACAGCACTGGGTCGCTCGGATGTAGGTCTTACCACTTCAACTGAGGTTTCACAAGTATTGGGAAATATTCGACAAAGAATCTCAATTCCTATTATTGTGGACGCAGATACCGGATTTGGTAATGCTTTAAACACGCAAAGAACGGTTAAAGATTTTGAGCGTTTAGGCGCCAATATGATTCAGCTAGAGGATCAGGATTTCCCCAAGCGGTGCGGCCATTTAAGTGGAAAACGTGTGATTCCTGTGAAAGAGATGGTGGGGAAGTTAAAGGCTGCACTGGACGCCAGAGTTTCTGCTGATACGCTTATTTTGGCTAGAACGGACGCAGTGGCTGTTGAAGGTTTTGAAGCAGCGCTTGAGCGCGCGCATGCCTACCGTGAATGCGGGGTTGATGCACTTTTTATTGAGGCATTAAAGACGCCAGATCAAATGCGCAAGGCTTGTTCTATTTTTAGCAAATCAATCCCCATGTTGGCCAACATGGTTGAGGGTGGGCAAACTCCCATTCACAATGCAAAAGAATTAGGTGAGATGGGATTTAAGATCGTTATATTTCCTGGTGGAACGGTAAGGTCTGTTGCTTATAATTTAAAAAATTACTATTCAAGTTTAAATCAACATCAAAGTACCCAAATGAGGCGAGAGGAGATGCTTGATTTCGATCAGCTCAATGCAACGATCGGTACCAATGACTTGATGGCGTTAGGCAAGAAATACGAGTGAAAAAACTAGCTTGATAGCTACCACTAAAAACACCCATAATGTAGTGGGCAATAGAATTCAGAGCCTTATTCAGCCGAATTGTTTGTTTTCTTGCTCAATATTCCGTCTACTTTCATACTCCAGTGTGAGCACCAGTTAGCAGATTTAACTTCATCGTAATGATCCATGCGTTCTTGAACGCGAGTAGCAGGGGGTTGTTGAAAATAAGTGAACCCACATCTCAGGCTCGTAGAGGATGAGTCTGAGTGAAGAACAAAAGCGCAGTTTGTGCAGGCTTTAGGCTGGGCCGGGCTGAGGTTTGACATGTGGAAGATGTTTTTATCAATAACGCTTTTACCATCATTTTAGTTGACATTCAATGGTTTATTGAGCCGCCCTTTTTTTAAACCCATTTGTGTCCTTTTTTTTGTATTTTTAGTCTATCTATAAT
>DAIUEA010000242.1:0-3703 GCA_036845365.1 Limnohabitans sp.
CCATTGGCGCTGGAGAGGGGGGCTGCATCCGCTTTGATCGTACCGCCCGCGTTGATGGTTTGCGAAGCAAAAAGCCTTACGACACCCCCCTCGCTTGTGGCCCCTGTTGCATTTAAAAGACCGGTGTTACCGATGACACCGCTTTGTAAACTGCGAGCACCTTGAGCGGACAAGATGATGAGGCCACCTGGCGCGTAGACAGCGTTGCCGTTGGAGACTAAAGCGGCGATTGCAGCGGGAGCGACGGTGACGGCACTTAATGAATTGCCACTGAATACAAGCGTGTACTGACTGCCTGCAGCCAGTGTCACTGTACCCATCTGAGCCACAATGACTCCGTTATTTATAACCGTTGGTGCAAGGAGCGCAACATAGCCACCCAGGGACGCGCTGAGGGCCCCCTCGTTGATGACTTGAGAGGCAAATCCGTCCCCAGTGAATTTAGTCAGTCCCGCTGCAAAGTCTGAAGTGCTGATTGTATTTGTGGTTGCAACGAGTCCACCCACGTTGACACTTGCGTTAGGGGCGAAATAGATACCGCTGGGGTTGGTCAAAAACACTTGTCCATTGGCGTTGAGGTGTCCAAATATTTGAGTCGGATTTGAGTTGAGGATCTGGTTGAGTAAGACACTGGAGCTTGAGGGTTGGACAATGTTTACGGTTGCAGCGCCGCCGACGTTAAAGCTGCTCCAAGACAAAGAGGCTGTAGGGCTGGATTGATTGATCGACATGAGCGCACCCGCTTGGGAGACTGTTGCTTGACCGCTGAGGGTGGTGGGACCTGTGGGTAATTGAGTGGGGAGTGGGGGCGGTAGAAGTTGCAGAGAAGGCAGAGAAGGTGCAGATGGTGCAGATGGCAGAGCCGCTTCGGCAGAGAAACTCATTGCAACAGCTGAGATCAACGCCCCTATGCTCAAAAGAATGATTAAAGTAGCCAATAATTTCAATAGTTTCATTGCTTTCATGATCAAAACCCCACGCTTGCAAGAAGCCACAACTGAGTGCTGCCTGTTGAGCCGTTTTGATAGGTTCCGTTGCGAGTCAAGTTTGAGTCTGCTCCGATTCGCTTGGCCCAAACCGCTTTGAGGTCAACCCTTGAGTTGGCTTTAATGCCCATTGACAGACCTGCCCCCTTTTGGTCGTAACTGTTCAAATACCCCGCCACCGCGTATGCATTATTTGGATTGACTTGAACGCGTCCGTAGTCATAAAAGAGGGCTGCGTTTGCGCTGTAGGAGAGTGTTTTCCTGAGCTCAAGGGTGGCTATGCCTCCTTGACTGCCCGCCCCTTCGTTGGTGGGATAGGCCCTGACAGCGTTTATCCCGCCTAAGTAAAACATCTCAGAGGGGTCAAGGTTTGCTCCGCTGGCCTGTCCCGTGATGCTGGCGTAAGCGCTCAAACTTTGATCCAAAGATTGGGTGCGGTTCGCTGTATAACGAGTTTTGGTAAATTCGCCCTGTGAGTTGCTTGAGCTTAATACAGCGGCTTGATTGGGTGAGCCAGATAGGTCAGTTGTGCCGTTGGTCAAAACTACAGCTAAGTTGTTCGCTCCTTGACCCCCCAATGTGTCAAAGGTGTTGATAAATAGAGAAGCCGAGTAGTCCATGACTGAGTACTGGCTTAGCAATCCGTTTGAGGAGTTGCTGTTGTTAAATTTTCTGTAATCCGTATTCAGTCCGAAATAAAGATTGGTGGACTTGGAGCGAATAACGGGATAAAGCGCTTCAAGCCCTTGGGAGTAAGAGGAGCCGGTTGCTCCAAGAGCCATAAACTCAGCGGAGACCAATTTATAGTTCATTGAGGACACATTAACCCCTACCCGAAGCCCATCGTATGCGACTGGGAGGCTATAGCTTAGCCGTCCGTACTGGGTCCCGTTTGAGCCAAGATAAGTGCCGTTAAGTAGGTCTCCAATGCCAAGGGGCGTGCTCAGAGCTAGGTTTGCAATAAATCGGTTTGCACCGATAGAGGTGGGTCCTGAGTTATCGGCTTGGACGCTCCAAGAGTAGGGTGGGTTGTTGGAGACATCTGCGATCACGTCGGTGGTAAGTGGGGTGGTGCTTTGAGAAAATAGGGCACTGACTTTTACGCCGGGTAAGTCGTCTGCGAGTAAGACACCTCGCTCTAAGAGGGTTAGGTTTAGGAGCTCGTTTGGAGTTTGACCCTCGCCGACGGTACGCCCAATTCGCTCTGGGTTGACGCCGATAGTGTCCCCGCGTACTTTGACCTCACCCCAGTGGGCCTCTTCGATTTGAAGGCTCAAGGTGCTGTTAAGAATGGTTTGTTCAGGAATAACAACTCTGCTCATTCGGCCCAGTTTGCGGTAGATGTCTTCAAGGGAGTTGGCTAAAATTTGCAACTGACCAAAGTCAATTGATCGATTCAGGTAAGGGGCGATCAGGAGCTCTATTTGTGCATTAGTCAGGAGGGTGTTGCCTGAGAAATTTATTCGTTTTAGCTTAAACTCGGGGCCGTTGGTGGGGGTGGTGTTGGGCTCTGTGAGGGGTTGCGGCCCAGGCTTTAAAGGCAAAGGACTTTGGCGCACTTGGTTATCTATGTTTTGTTGAAACGAGCCTGCACTGGGTACTTGGGCGAAGGTGTGGGTGAGTGCAAAGAGAGTGCACCAAGGTGCCAATATAGGGGAGACGAATCTTTTCATCAGACCAACCGTGAAGACTAAAGAAGTATGATCGCTTCTTTAATCTTCAATGTCAGTTCGTTGACGAACAACAAGCAGTGAAGCTGAACTTTAAATTGAATTAGAAGAGAATTTGAAAGATGCAATCTAGCAAAAAAATTCTCAAAGATATATTTGGATTCAATGAGTTTCGAGGCGTACAAGAGGCCATCGTCGATGAGGTGGTCCGCGGGGGAGACGCCTTAGTATTGATGCCAACTGGAGCGGGAAAGTCCCTGTGCTACCAAATCCCCTGTCTTGTGCGCCCTGGGGTTGGAATCGTTGTCTCTCCACTCATTGCTTTGATGCAAGATCAGGTCGATACCCTGACCCAGTTGGGCGTGAGGGCCGCTTTTTTGAACTCTAGTATGGATGTGGTGAACTCACAATCGACAATTAAACAATTACTCAGTGGGCAACTAAGTCTAATGTATGTGGCGCCTGAGCGTTTACTGAGCCCAGGTTTTTTGTCGATTCTGGAGAAACTATACGCCCAGTCTCAAATAGCGTTGTTTGCAATTGATGAGGCCCATTGTGTGTCACAGTGGGGGCATGATTTTCGTCCCGAATACCGCCAGTTAACTCAGTTGCACGAGAGGTTTCCGAATGTGCCTCGTATTGCACTGACTGCGACTGCGGACGCTGCGACTCGAGTAGAGATTGTTGAGCGGCTGTCTCTAGAGTCTGCCAAAGAATTTGTCTCAAGTTTTGACCGAATCAACATCAAGTACAAAATAGTTCTTAAAGACGGTGCTAAAAATCAACTCGAGGAATTTCTAACTACAGAGCACCCTAACGATGCTGGGATTGTGTATTGTCTTTCTCGCAAAAGCGTGGAGAGTACCGCGGAGTGGCTAAAAGACAAAGGGTGGGATGCGCTACCTTATCATGCGGGATTAACGGCAGAGACGCGTAGTAAAAATCAACAACGCTTTTTGAGGGAAGAAGGCGTCATTATGGTGGCGACTGTTGCATTTGGAATGGGGATTGATAAGCCCAATGTAAGGTTTGTGGCGCATTTAGATT
>DAIUEA010000243.1:0-3698 GCA_036845365.1 Limnohabitans sp.
TTAAAAGCGTCGGTTGTCGCACTCGCGCCGAAAAAAGAGGCGATCAAAAGCTCCCGAACCAATCCACTTATCCTCGAGACAAGGGTTAGAACTGAGACTAGGGACGCGGATTTAAATAAGCTCACACGTGCAAGTGTATCTTCAGGGACACTCCTTTTTATGGAGTAATTGAGGGGGGCTTCAAACCCACCGAGTCAAAAGGGTTATAATCTAAGGTTCGCCAACATCATCTACAAACCCTTAAAGGAAAAGAAATATGGCATCTGGAAAGCCAAAAAAGAATCCGCGTCTAGCCTCAGGGCGTAAGCGCGCACGTCAAGACGTGAAACTTAACGCAGCGAACAGTTCACTGCGCTCTAAATACCGTACCGCTGTCAAAAACGTTGAGAAAGCTGTTGCCTCTGGCGACAAAACCAAAGCTTCTGAGTTGTTTGGCAAAATGCAAGCTGTTGTAGACACAATTGCTGACAAGGGTATTTTTCATAAAAACAAAGCTGCCCGCGATAAGAGCCGCTTATCTGTCAAGGTCAAAGCCTTGGCAACCGCCGCCTAAACAATAGGCAATTCGCACGGTCTTCACACAACGAGACCGCCGTTTGATCGGGTGCGCTGTTGGCAAACACTACCCCTAAAGCTGCTATTCATAGCGGCTTTTTTAATTCTAGCTAGACGAATCTGTGGAGTCCTCATACGGTGTCCTGACCTGGAGTTGGTTGTCTTTTGCAAAATTCATCACAAAATCCCAGGCCATAGGCTCTGCGAGTCGCAAGTCAGGGTGGACAATCACGCACTTGTTGCCATCGATTTGGTTGGGGACACACCAGGGGGAGTAAGAGATGTAATCCCCAGGAACCGCCCCACCGGGTCTGAAAGAGCTCATAACGCCTGCCAATCGTTCTGCCCAATCACTAGGGCGAAAAGCTTTACCCTCGAGGGTAATACCCAGAATAATGAATTCTTTGGTGCAGGGTGATGCCATTATTGAAAGGGTGCGGATTTGGTTCAAAGACATTTAAACTCATAAAAAAACACACCGTAGTCCTTTTGTGCCAATTCTAACTGAGCAAGCCAATAATGCCGCGGGTTTATACTTACTTGCAGATAGAAAAAAAGAACCCATCCCAATCAATTGCCTGTCATCACTCATGTGGACAAATTCAATCTACAGCTCATATTTGCGACCATCTTGTATGATCAAGAGTTGACAAAGCGATAAATAGACAAAGCAAAGTCATTTAGAATAATTAGTACAAATAGTTTCATTTTGGAGCGCCCTCTTATGTCCCAGATCAAAGCAGAATCACCCCACACGATGAACACATACGGCCGTTTGCCCGTTGCTATATCTCATGGCAAGGGGGTTAGAGTGTGGGATGTAAACGGGAAATGCTACCTAGACGCTTTGGCTGGAATTGCTGTGAACACTTTAGGACATGGTCACCCTAAGTTGGTGCCTGCGTTGCAAGAGCAAGTTGCCAAGATGATTCACTGTTGCAATTACTATCACATTCCAGACCAAGAGAGGTTGGCGGCCAAGCTCTCAGAGTTGTCAGGCATGACCAACGTTTTCTTTTGTTCAACAGGGCTTGAGGCGAATGAAGCGGCTATCAAATTAGCCCGTAAATTTGGGCACCTCAAGGGCATTAACGCCCCTGAAATTGTGGTCTACGAAAAAGCCTTCCACGGCAGATCTATCGCCACTTTGAGCGCCACGGGTAACGAAAAAATTCAAAAAGGCTTTGAGCCACTCTTAGGCGGATTCATCCGAGTTCCCATCAACAACATAGAGGCTCTCAAATCTGCAACGCACAACAATCCAAACGTGGTTGCCGTTTTTTTTGAGGCCATTCAAGGAGAGGGAGGCATCCACTCTATGAGCCTGGACTATTTAAAAGACATACGAGAGCTTTGCGATCAAAAGGATTGGCTTTTAATGATCGATGAAGTTCAGTGCGGGATGGGAAGAACGGGGAAATGGTTTGCGCATCAGTGGGCGGGCATCACACCAGATGTCATGCCCCTTGCCAAAGGACTGGGATCAGGCGTTCCCATAGGAGCAGTCGTAGCAGGACCCAAAGCAGCGCATATTTTTGAGCCCGGTAGCCACGGCACAACTTTTGGTGGCAATCCTTTAGCAATGCGCGCGGGAGTGGAGACCATTCGCATTATTGAGGAGGACTCTTTACTTGAAAATGCGCACTCATTGGGAAATTACTTTAGGACAGAGCTCACTAAGGCTGTGGGGCACTTAAAGGGAGTCAAGGAGATCAGAGGGCTTGGTTTGATGATAGGAATCGAGCTTGCCTATCCATGTTCCGTCATTATGGGTAGAGCCTTAGAAGCGGGACTTTTATTAAGCGTCACAGCAGACTCGGTGATTCGCTTGGTGCCCCCCTTGATCATGACCACCGAGGAGGCCAAAGAAGTGTTGTCCATCTTAGTTCCCCTCATCCATACATTTCTCGAGGAGAAAGAGCGTGAGATGAGTGAAGACGCAAAGGGCAAGTCCTTGGCCAAGGCTCACGCGTGAAACATTTCCTTCAATTCTCTGACCTCACCGCTCAGGAATATGACTACTTGTTCAAGCGCATTGCGCTGATTAAACACAAGTTTAAGTCCTACGAACGTCATCAACCTCTGGTGGACCGAACCTTAGCGATGATTTTTGAGAAAGCATCCACACGAACCAGAGTGAGTTTCGAGGCCGGGATGTATCAATTGGGCGGCTCCGTGGTGCATTTAACAACGGGAGACACTCAACTTGGACGGGCCGAGCCCATAGAGGACAGTGCCCGAGTGATTAGTCGCATGGTTGATTTGGTCATGATTAGAACGTACGGACAAGAAAAGATAAATAGTTTTGCAGCGCATTCACGGGTCCCTGTCATAAACGGTTTAACCAATGAATTTCATCCCTGTCAGATATTAGCGGATATCTTTACATTTATTGAGCGCGTGGGAGATTGCACAAATCCCCTGGACTGCCTGAAGGGCAAAATCGTCGCATGGGTCGGTGACGGAAATAACATGGCCAATACGTGGCTACAAGCGGCTCAGTTGCTTGATTTTAAGGTTCACATCAGTACGCCAAGAGGCTACGAGGTGGATCACTCTGTGACTCAACTTGGTTCTAGTGATTGCTATAAAGTTTTTGATCACCCCAAGGCGGCTTGCGAGGGGGCAGACTTAGTAACCACAGATGTGTGGACGAGTATGGGCTTTGAGTCCGAGGATAATGCGCGCCGAGTGGCGTTCAATGATTGGTGTGTAGACCAAGAGATGATGTCCGTTGCAAATGCAAATGCCCTTTTTATGCACTGTTTGCCCGCTCACAGGGGAGAGGAAGTTCAAGCGGAGGTGATTGACGGACCTCAGTCGGTTGTTTGGGACGAGGCGGAGAATAGACTTCATGCTCAAAAAGCCTTAATGGAATACTTGCTCTTAGGGGAGCTCTAGGTCGCTCTAGGTCGCTCCAGGGCGGTCTAGGGCGCTCTAGGCCGATCACAGCACATGCTTGCGCGCTTGAATTGAAAACGCAAATATCCTATGCTATTATTTTCTAAGATAAGAGATCAACCTTAACCATTGCACAGAGGACAATCATGACAGAAGAAGCACAAGTTCGGTACATCGATATGGTGGATGAGGCTTGGAAGATCGCCGAGCAAGCGCAAGCCTACACCCAGACTCTTGGACAC
>DAIUEA010000244.1:0-3693 GCA_036845365.1 Limnohabitans sp.
TGCAACTCCGCAAGACCAACCCTCTCAACCCCCAAAAAACTACATGACCCCTAAAGGGTACAAAGCGATGAGAGAGGAGTTGTTGGAGTTGATGGACTCTGAGAGACCCAAAATAGTAGAAATAGTTCACTGGGCCGCTAGCAACGGAGATAGGTCCGAAAATGGAGATTACATTTACGGTAAAAAAAGACTAAGAGAGATCGACAGACGCATCAGGTTTTTAACTAAAAGACTCGATATTGCTCAAGTGGTTGATCCAAGCGTTCACTTTAAAAGCGACACGGTTTTTTTTGGCGCAACGGTGACTTATACCGTTGTCTCTGGAGGGAATCCATCGGCCATGTTCTTAGAAAACACCATAACCATTTTAGGGGTTGATGAGTTTGATAGCTTAAAGGCTGAGGTAAGTTGGGTCTCACCCATTGCAAAGGCGCTGATTAAAGCGCGCGAAGGTGATGAGGTCTCCTTGCGTACTCCGCACGGACTTCAAGTCCTGGAGATCATAAAGGTCGAGTACCCCGCCCCTTAAGCTTAAGCACGTTGTTTTAGGCCGTCTTTTTGAAGGGGTTAATAGGAGCTCGTTTTTACGGATAAATCTCGTTTAGCTTGAGACACTATCGGTATGCGCCTGAGATTTTTAAGGACACTCTCTAAATGCAGGGCATCTCTGATTGCGATGGTGAATTTCAAATCAATTGTGGCTTGGGCTTTGTACTCCTCGCCCATGTTGATGTTTGTGATGTCAGCCTCTGCGCCTGAGATGGCAGTTGCCACCCTAGCTAATACTCCTTTACCGTTTTGTACGGTCACGGTTACCTCAGACTCGAAAGTACGCAGTATCTCATCAGCCCACTCAACGGAGATGAACCTCTCGTTGTCTTTGTGTTTAAGTCGTTGACCCACAGTGCAGTCTTCTGTGTGCACCACCAAACCCTCGCCTCTGCCTAGGTAGCCAAGTATCGGATCTCCCGGAATGGGTCTGCAGCAATGTGCGTATTGCACGGACACATTTTCACTGCCATCAACAATGACGCCCCCTTGAGAGATCGTCTCGTGTGAGGTGAACCTCTCTTTGCTGATCAGCAAAGGATCTGGCCTCTCTCCTTGTTCGGATAAAAACAAGACCATTCGCTTTGCAACGATACTGGCAACCCTTTTCCCAATACCAATATCGGTTAGTAACTCATCTTTGGTGTGACTTCCTGTAAAACGCAGCAAACGGTCCCACAATGTTTTGTACTTGGGGTCCTCACTGGGCATCTCCTCAATTCCCTCAGCCCTTAAAGCCTGCGCAAGCAACTTCTCACCTAGGCTCAGGGATTCCGTTTGGGCCTGAGTTTTAAGGAAATGTCTAATTTTTGATCTAGCCCGACCCGTTCTAACAAATCCTAGCCAAGCAGGATTTGGGGTTGCATCGGGAGAGGTCACGATCTCTACAACATCCCCGTTTCTGAGCTCAGTTCGAAGAGGTACTGATTCAGCGTTGATTTTCCCCGCCATCGCCCTGTCTCCGATGTTGCTGTGTACGGCGTATGCAAAATCAATGAGAGTTGCACCTCGAGGAAGTGCCATGATTTTGCTTTTGGGCGTAAACACATAGACAGCGTCGGGGAATAAGTCTACCTTTACGTAGTCCCAAAATTCAGTGGCATCAAGGGTTTCATTTTCGATATCAACCAAAGACTGCAACCACTGAGTGCCAAGTTTATTTGCATTCTCGGAGTGAGGTTCCTTGGATTTATACAACCAGTGAGAGGCTACTCCTGACTCTGCAACGATGTGCATTGACTCCGTTCTGAGTTGGAATTCAATGTTAATGCCAGCAGGTCCAACCAGTGTTGTGTGTATGGACTGGTAGCCGTTAACTTTGGAGATTGCAATATGGTCCTTAAACCGCCCCGGTACCGGTTTATAGAGTTGGTGCAGGACCCCCAGCCCTGTATAACACTCAACGACGCTTGGGAGTATGACCCTCATTCCGTAAATATCTGTAACCTGGGCAAAGCTCAAATTTTTAAAGTCCATTTTTTTGTAAATGGAAAATAGCGTTTTTTCTCTCCCATAAATCTTAATGGGTATGTTGTATTTCCCAAAAGCATTTTCAACGTCTTTTTGAACTTTATTTAAAATATCTCGACGCCTAGAGCGCGCTTTGTTAACTGCCTTTTCGATGATCGAGTAGCGCCACGGCTTTAAATGTTTGAAGGATAGATCTTGCAACTCTCGGTACGTTTGGTTTAAACCCAGCCTATGGGCAATGGGAGCGTAAATCTCAAGCGTTTCGTTACAAATACGAGCCCATTTAGCAGTTGGCATGCTAGACATCGTTCTCATGTTGTGAGACCGATCAGCCAATTTAATTAATATGACACGTACATCTTTTGCCATCGCCAACAGCATTTTTCTAAACGATTCAGCTTGTCCCTCCTCTTGGGTGTTGAATTGCAATTTATCGAGCTTCGTCAACCCATCAACCATATCGGCCACGGGCGCTCCAAACTCTTCAATTAATTCAGCCTTACTCACGCCGCAGTCCTCTATTGCATCGTGCAACAAAGCCGCAACAAGTGCCTGGGCATCTAATTTCCATTCTGCGCACTGTGCAGCCACTGCGATCGGGTGCGTGATGTAAGGCTCACCACTTTGCCTTATTTGACCCAAGTGGGCTTTGTCAGAAAAGCGGTAAGCTTTACGGACAATTTCTTTGTCCTCTTTGTCTAGATAATCTAACTTTGAGACAAGGAATGCAAAGCTTGCTGCAGCTGCATTCGCAGCTTCTAAATTTTTACTAATAGTGTTAGGTTTTAGTACAGCGCTCATATGTGACACTTTAGCGCTTTATGAGCAATTAAGCGAGTTTTAGGGTCAAAAAAAGCACCGATGTGGTGCTTTTTTCGACATTTTTACTAAAAAAATTAAAGATTAACCAGGAACCTTTTTGAGCATTTCGAGGCCAATTTTGCCGGAGGCGATTTCTCTAAGGGCGGTGACTCCAGGTTTATTTTTGGACTCAACCTTTGGAGTGTGCCCTTGACTGAGCATACGGGCACGGTATGTTGCTGCCAAAACGAGCTGGAATCGATTTGGGATTTTCTCTAAGCAGTCATCAACGGTAATGCGTGCCATTGTGTAATTCTCCGGTTAAATAGGGGGGGTGGTTAGTTCAAGTTCAGAGCGTGAAAGATTTCGGCTCTTGCGCGGGTTTGCGACGCGTACTTAAGTCTTTGAGCGTGAACTACGGCTTTTAAATCAAATAAAGCTCGCTCAAATACTTGGTTTATTATAACGAAATCGAAATGGCTTGCCTGAGCCATCTCTTTTGCTGCGTTTTGCAGCCGAAGTTCAATCACACCCAATGTGTCCTCGCCTCTTCTCTCAAGCCTTGATTTGAGCTCTTGCCAGCTTGGGGGGAGAATAAAGATGAGGACAACACTTGGGAAAACCTTCTTAATCTGAAGTGCCCCTTGGAAGTCAATCTCCAGCACAAGGTCATGACCCTCCCTGATCTTGCTCTCAATAGTCTCTTTTGAGGTGCCGTAGCGGTGCCCATGTACGTGGGCCCATTCTAAAAATGCATTTTTTTGAATTAAATCGTCGAATTCTTCATCTGTAATAAAAAAGTACTCTCTTCCGTCTACCTCTTGACCCCTTGGCTTTCTCGTGGTGTGAGAGACTGAATGGGTGACCTGTGCG
>DAIUEA010000245.1:0-1596 GCA_036845365.1 Limnohabitans sp.
GGTGGGGGCGCTATGTGGGGAGCTACCTGGGAGGGGTTTATAAGTTTGGAATTCATAAAAGCAATAAACTTTTTGGGTCAATCTTGGGATCAATGGTTTGTCAGGGCCGAATTAATTCGGGGGCAAATTACTGAGTGACACTTGATAGGGGGCGCAAAAGTAAATCAAGTGAAAATCAAAGCAGACTCAACGAATAGGCACAAATAAGACAATGTCAAAACTTGTTATTTTTTTAAATATGAATTATTATGCTTGTCACAAGCGTATCACGTGCTAAACCTTTCGTCTAGCAATATAGTGCATATCTTGGGGTAAATCCCTAACAAAGAAAACGGTCAAGATAGGACATGTCTGAAATTAATGAAGAGAAAAATCCATTTCTGAGTGCTTTGGGTGAGCGAGTTCGCTCACTCAGGGCCAGGCGTGGGTTGACCAGAAAAGCTTTGGCCCAATCAGCCTGCATTTCTGAGAGGCATTTGGCAAACTTGGAGTACGGGGAGGGCAACGCCTCCATACTTGTGCTTCACCAAGTGGCAGATGCATTGCAATGCTCTTTAATTGAGCTGATAGGGGACGTGACCACATCTAACCCTGAGTGGTTGATGTTGCGAGAGTTACTGGGTCAGCGAAGTGAGGACGAGCTGCGCCGGCTCAGAGTCCACTTGACTGATCTTTACGCCGACAATCAGCAAGGAGCCCGCACCAACCGGATTGCTTTAATAGGATTAAGGGGTGCAGGCAAATCCACTCTGGGTCAGATGTTGTCTAAAGATTTGGGTTGTGCATTTGTTGAACTAAGCCGTGAGATTGAAAAATTTGCGGGCTGCAGTGTCTCTGAAATTCACAACCTCTATGGGCTCAGTGCTTACCGCCGTTATGAGCGAAGGGCGCTAGAGGAGACCATCCAAATTTACTCCGAAGTAATCATTGCAACTCCGGGAGGTGTGGTCTCTGACTCGGCCACGCTCAATACCATGCTCTCCCACTGTTACACCGTTTGGCTTCAAGCTAAACCTGAGGACCATTTGTCTCGTGTAGCTGCTCAAGGAGATATGAGGCCAATGGCTGGCTCCACAGAAGCGTTAGACGACTTAAAGCTCATCTTAGAGGGGCGTACCCCTTTTTACGCTAAAGCAAATATGAGCTTTGATACCAGCGCTCAGTCTTTAGAACAAAGCTTCCAAGCACTTAGAACCCAACTTAGATCGACACTTAAGTTGCCCATTTGAAACACTGCTTTCTCCAGGCAACAGGCGTATCCCCCTAAATTTAGGTACGCTCTCGCTTAAAGCGTCATCTTTATGCATCTTTATGCATCTTTGTATATTTTGTGAGTCCGTATGTAACTTAGTAATGAATGCATCTGTCCCATCAACTCAGGTCAGTATTTCCCCTTAAATGAATAAAAATGCATGTTTTTGCTAATTTATGCAATATAATGCAATACAGATTTTGTCCATCAAGCTCCATATCAAGCTCCAGTTGACAACTTTATCCGCCTAGTTTTAATGAATGGGAGACAGGAAAATGAGTGAAAACGCGAAAGTTAATTATGAAGTTGACCCAAGCCACTACAAACACTGGTCAGTCAAGTAC
>DAIUEA010000245.1:1606-2169 GCA_036845365.1 Limnohabitans sp.
CGATGAGAACGGTGGCATTCGACCTGGTTATAAGCTCAAACTCAACTCCTATGACTTGGGGGTGGATATTGAACTCAACGATGCGTTGCAAAGAATTCGTTTCGAGCACCCAGAAATTAAATGTGTGGTCATTACGAGCTTGCGCGATCGGATCTTTTGCTCGGGCGCAAACATCTTTATGCTCGGGTTGTCCACCCATGCTTGGAAAGTAAATTTCTGCAAATTCACAAACGAAACTCGCAACGGCTTGGAGGACTCAAGTCGTCAAGGTGGGCTTAAATTCTTGGCAGCTGTGAACGGCGCGTGCGCGGGCGGTGGGTATGAGTTGGCACTAGCGTGTGATGAGATCTTGTTGGTGGACGACCGCTCCTCAAGCGTTTCGTTACCAGAGGTGCCTTTGCTGGGTGTGCTCCCCGGCACGGGTGGACTCACCCGTGTCACGGATAAAAGAAAAGTCAGGCACGACTTGGCTGATGTTTTTTGTACAAGTGTGGAGGGCGTGCGGGGACAGCGCGCAGTTGAGTGGAGGCTTGTTGACGAGGTGGCCAAGCCTGCTCAGTTCG
>DAIUEA010000245.1:2179-3691 GCA_036845365.1 Limnohabitans sp.
GTTCGCTGGCGCAGTTGGCGCACGCGCTAAAAACCTTGCATCCAAAAGCACGCGCCCTGGCCTAAGAGCGGCAGGACAGGGAGTCTCACTAACCCCGCTGATCAAAAAATCTACTGCGGACTCCGTGCACTATGAGTATGTGCAGGTGAGTATCGATAGAAATAAACGCACTGCAACTTTGATGGTCAGTGCCCCTAAAGCAGCAGTTCCCAAAGACTTGGAGACCATCCACGCGCAGGGCGCCAATTGGTATCCGCTTCAAATGGCACGGGAGTTGGACGATGCGATACTTGGTTTACGGACCAATGAATTAGACATCGGTACGTGGATCCTCAGCGCACAAGGAAATCCGTCATTGGCACTCGATTCTGACGCCGTTTTATTGCAACATAGTTCAGACTGGTTGGTGCAAGAGACGATTGGCTACTTAAGGCGTACTTTAGCTCGCATTGATGTGTCCTCTCGTTCTCTTTTTGCCCTAATAGATAAGGATTCGTGTTTTGCGGGCACTTTAGCTGAGTTGGCTTTTTCAGCGGACCGTGCCTACATGCTCTCCTTGCCCGAGACCCCCAGTAGCGGCCCTCATTTGGTACTCAGTGAGCTGAATTTTGGGTACTACCCCATGGTGAATCATCAGTCCCGTTTGCAGCGCCGTTTTTACGAAGAAGTCGAACCGCTTGAGAAAATCAGAGCCGTGATTGGCAAGCCATTAGACGGCGAAGCGGCATTGGCTCTGGGTTTGGTGACAGCCGCCCCGGACGATATTGACTGGAGCGATGAAATTCGAACTGCCTTGGAGCAACGAGCTTCAATGTCCCCTGACAGCTTGACTGGACTGGAGGCAAATCTGCGCTTCTCTCAAAAGGAATCTATGGAGACGCGAATTTTTGGACGCCTATCCGCATGGCAAAACTGGATTTTCAACCGCCCCAATGCAGTTGGGGAAAAAGGGGCCTTGAAAGTGTACGGAAAAGGCGAGAAAGCAGCCTTTGATCTAAACCGCGTTTAAACAATTTGAAACAACAACCCACATTTAATTTTTTCAGGAGATACACCCTATGACCGCGATCAATTACAGCGAAAAAATCCCCAACAACGTCAACTTATCCGAAGACCGCACTTTGCAACGTGCCTTAGAGCACTGGCAGCCTAATTACTTGCAGTGGTGGAAGGATATGGGTCCAGAGGGGTCACAAAACTTTGATGTTTATTTGCGCACCGCAGTCAGTGTGGACCCACAAGGGTGGGCACAGTTTGGGCACGTGAAGATGCCTGACTATAGGTGGGGCATTTTTATGAACCAAGCTCAACAAGACCGCAAAATTCATTTCGGTGACAACATGGGCGGCGATGTTTGGCAAGATGTTCCTGGAGAGCACCGCGCTAACTTACGCAGGATCATCGTGACCCAAGGTGACACCGAGCCCGCCTCCGTTGAGCAACAACGCCACCTGGGGCTGACCGCCCCCAGTCAGTATGATTTGCGCAACCTCTTTCAAGTCAATGTAGAGG
>DAIUEA010000246.1:0-1897 GCA_036845365.1 Limnohabitans sp.
GAGTGAGAAAGAGAGTGCTAATTTTACAGCTGATTTCAAACAATTAAAATTAGATTGCAGAGCGAGCGCTGTTTTTTGCCCCCTATGTGAACCAAGGCCCCATTCACAAGATTAGTCCATAATAGTCCATTTTTACAAACCTAAACATTCGTCCGCTGGACTGCAAAAATCCGGTTCCACTTCCCCCAAAGCGTCCTTTCTGTTTAATCATTACCTTTGCAAAATCTGTGATTCACACACGCTTTATTTTGATAGAACCCTCTCACGCAGGTAACGTGGGTGCGACCGCTAGGGCAATTAAGGTCATGGGCTTTAGTGATTTGGTGCTGGTGCGGCCGAGGTGGCAAAACGTTCTCAGAAAAGAAGAGGCCATCCAGCGCTCGAGTGGGGCGCTTGATGTACTAGCTCAAGCCAAAATTGTTCACCACCTTGACGAGGCCTTAGACGGCATGACGCACCTTTGTGCAACGGCCATGACGCCTAGAGACTTTGGTCCCCCCACCCAAGAGCCTAAAGAGCACTTGGAGTGGTTTGCCAAAAACATAGGATTGTTCAGGGACAGCGACTTAGGTGGGAGTCCTCTATCAGGTGCTCAGCACAGGGGAATAGCTTTTTTGTTTGGATCAGAGCGCTACGGCATGACTAACGAAGATGTCTACAGATGTCAGGTTGCTCTTCGTATTCCAACGAATCCAGAGTTTGGTTCGCTCAACTTAGCTGCTGCAGTGCAGTTGATTGCCTATGAATGGAGGAGTTGCATAGGATTTGGATCTAGCAAAGCCGCTTCAGATGTCAATCCTTTAAAAGACCCCCATCACGGCCAACTTGCTGACGCATCCCAGCTCTCAGGTCTGCTGCTTCACTGGCAACAAGCTTTGGAGCACATTGGTTTTTTAGATCCACAGGCGCCCAAAAAACTGATGCCAAGGCTTAATTTACTGTTTAACAAAGCACAAATGACAACAGAGGAGATCCACATTTTCAGAGGCATTGCGAAGACGATGCTGCAACTTGCTCGAAGACAGGAGTCTAGTCTGGGTGGAAAAGAAAAATCAACTTTAGAAACCGCCCTTCAGCCCTTGGCTTTAAAAAAAGATAGACTCTAAGCATGTTTAAGAAAATAAACGCCGATATAGAGTGCATTTTGGAGCGCGACCCTGCGGCCAGGAGCCGTTTGGAGATATTGACCTGCTATCCAGGCGTGCACGCTTTGATCTTTCACCGCATCGCCCATAAACTGTGGCTGTCTGAACTTTATTGGCTTGGAAGATTTGTATCCAACCTATCCAGATGGCTAACAGGTATCGAGATACATCCTGGCGCAGTGATTGGTGAGAGAGTCTTCTTTGACCATGCAATGGGAGTTGTTATAGGCGAAACCGCCGAAATCGGCGACGGTTGCACCATCTACCAAGGAGTCACTTTAGGTGGAACGACGCTTTACAAAAACGTGAAACGCCATCCCACTCTTGGTAAAGATGTCGTCGTAGGGGCTGGCGCAAAGGTCTTGGGAGGTTTCCTTGTGGGAGACGGTGCCAAGATTGGCAGCAATGCTGTGGTCACCAAGCCGGTTCCAAAGGGGGCGACCGCAGTCGGTAACCCTGCCCGCATTATTGAGCAAGCCTCGGACGCCAAGCGTGAAGAGCAGGCCTCTAAAATGGGATTCTCCGCCTATGGTGTTACTCAAAATGATGATCCGATTAGTCAAGCCCTTAGAGGGTTAATTGACAACGCACAAAGTCATGAGGAACAAATTACCCTTTTATGGGAGGCGCTTGAAAAGCTGGCCGGCGAGCCTAAATCACAAAGGCCGCAAACGGGCTCAACCACATCCCAATTTGAGCCAGATCGGCTTAATAAATTAATTGAGTGATGCGAACAGAGCTACGTACTTGCA
>DAIUEA010000246.1:1907-3679 GCA_036845365.1 Limnohabitans sp.
TACTTGCAAAATTAAATCCTAGCCTATTCAATAACCAATAAATGACCAACCCTCACCCCAGCGACTCAGACACAACTGTGAGATCTGGTCAGTCCCCGAACCATGGGGAGCAGCTCGCAAAGCCTGCGCCCAGTTTGACAGAATTGAATTCCACTGAATTACTGACTCCCTCGGTGATGGGTAAGTCCAGAGGTGCTTTGCTCACGATCGCGGTTTTTGAGCTTGTAAAAGGCGTTGCTGCCTTGGCCGCTGGTCTAGGGCTTTTGTCCCTGGCTCACACCGACGTCACGCACCTTGCCAATGCCCTTATTGGACATTACCACTTGGATCCTGAGGCTCATTATCCCCAGCTTCTCATAGAGACAGCAGACTGGATTGCGTCCTCCAACATGTACAACATCGTAGCCCTAAGCGTGTGCTATGCCCTCGTGCGTTTAATTGAGGCTTATGGGCTTTGGAGAGATAGAGCTTGGGCTGAGTGGCTTGCTGCTTTGGGAGGCGCTCTTTATCTACCTTTTGAGCTGATTCACTTGGTCAAGCACACAACGTTGACCAATGCGGGTGTTTTGATAGGCAACCTTGCAGTGGTTATTTTTATGGTCTACAGACTAAAAGCACGCCACCATGAGGCAGAGTTTTCTTAGCCTTGAATTTAACAAATCTTCATTTTTTGTAGTAGACAGATTTTTTCAAATTGATGAAATTATTAAATGTTAGTAATTTAGAATTACAATGTGATCTTTCATGTAAAAAACGTACTCCAAATGCGCTATAGTATTGATATATTTGATGAGGCTTAAAAATGGCAAAAGAAGAAGTGGATCTTAGAAATAGGCTAGAGGAGCAAAGACGTAGATCACAACTCATTCGTGAGCAAGCATCTCGTAGTTATGATGATCCAGTTGTCTCGAGTGAGCCTAAAAAAGGTTCGTCAGAAAATAATAATTTAGTGGTCGGGGAAGGTGTGTCTTTTATCGGTTCAATCTCTGTACCAGGCACAGCAACGATCAACGGCAAAATAAGCGGTGAGTTGAGTGCAGAGTCTTTAAATATTGGTAAGACTGGGCATATCACCGGCAAAGTCAAAGCCAAAGAAATTGATGTCCAAGGTGAGCTTCACGAAGACATTCAGTGTGACACCCATATCATCATTCACGCCTCAGGCGTTGTGAGCGGAAAGCTCGAATACTCTGAGTTAGAGATTGAGCGCGGTGGACAATTCAAAGGTCAAATGAATCAACGAAACAAGTAGTTTTGTCTTTGAATCTAAATTAAAAAAAACTTCTCTTGTATTCTCAAGAACTGTTTAAGGCCTAATGGCACTCTTAGGCCTAAACGCTTTACAAACACTTTCCCTCGTTTGTAAGTAGGGCCCACCGATCAGATCGATGCAGTAGGGTACAGAGGCAAAAATGCCCGGAACTATCACTTCTCCTTGGTTATTTTTAAGACCCATCAAGGTCTCTTCAATCGATTTAGGCTGCCCTGGTAAGTTAATAATAAGACTCTTATCTCGGATCACTGCGGTCTGTCTGGACAAAATGGCAGTGGGTACAAAATGCAAACTGATTTGACGCATCTGTTCACCAAACCCGGGAATGATTTTGTGAGCAACAGCCAAAGTAGCCTCCGGCGTCACGTCTCTTGGAGCAGGACCGGTTCCACCTGTTGTCAAAACAAGGGAGCAACCCATGTCTGCCAATTCTATTAGCGTGGTTTGTATGGATGCTTGCACATCTGCAATGAGTCGTGTCTCTAAAGAGATTGGGTTG
>DAIUEA010000247.1:0-3661 GCA_036845365.1 Limnohabitans sp.
TGGCAGTCTGGGCTTTGGGCCTCAATCACATTTCCGCTCCACTCGATTTGCGTGGAAGATTTGCTTTCGCCGTCGAACAAATGGGTCCAGTCTTGTCTGCCCTTTTGAACAAAATGCAGGAGCCCACTGAGGCCGCTATTTTGTCCACCTGTAACCGCACTGAGGTTTACTGCGCTGCGGATAAAGTCTCATTGATCCAAACCATGGAGTGGTTAGCTCAATCAGGAGGCGTGTCGGTTGAGACGCTTAAGAATCATACTTACCTTTTGGAAGATGCACAGGCCGCAAGGCATGCGTTTAGAGTCGCAAGTGGCCTGGACTCAATGGTGCTTGGTGAGCCCCAAATTTTGGGACAGATGAAAGAGGCCGTACGACTAGCGCGGACTGTTGGAGCGATTGGCACCACTCTGAACCAAATGTTTGAGAGATCTTTTTCTGTCGCCAAATTAGTAAGAAGCTCTACGGAAATCGGGGCCCACTCCATAAGTATGGCTGCTGCTGCGGTGCGTCTTGCATCTCAATTATTTGAAAACTTAGCAGATCAACATATCCTGTACGTAGGTGCAGGAGAGATGATAGAGCTTTGCGCCACACACTTTGCCTCCAAAAATCCTGCCTCCATCACCATTGCGAACCGAACCCTTGAGCGCGGTGAACGCTTAGCTCACCAACTTGGGGGGCGTACACTGGCGCTGGCTGAATTACCTGAGCGTTTGCATGAATTTGATATCGTCATCAGTTGTACCGCGAGCACCCTGCCTTTGATCGGATTGGGGGCGGTTGAGCAGGCTTTAAAGCAGCGCAAACGTAGACCTATTTTTATGGTGGATTTGGCGGTACCAAGGGACATTGAGCCCCAAGTCAAATCACTCACCGATGTGTACCTGTACACAGTGGATGATCTGTCAACGGTTGTTCAAACTGGCTTAGCCAACCGCCAAGCCGCGGTTGCCCAGGCCGAAGTCATCATCGACTCTGGGGTCGAAAATTTTGTCAGCTGGTTACAGCAAAGAAATGAAGTCCCCCTCATCCAAGAACTTAACGCCCAAACAGATCAGTGGCGTTTGGCTGAATTACAAAAAGCGCGCAAACTCCTCGCCAAAGGCGAAAGCGTTGAGGCAGTTTTGGATGCGATGACGAAGAGTCTCACCCAAAAGATGCTTCACGGTGCGATGGCTGAGCTGCGAAACTCGGACCCAACAGCCAGAGAGCAAGCCCACCGAGCTATAGAAAACTTCTTTTTACGCAGCTCCCGTTAGCTCACCCACCCCCATATGAAACCTTTTATGCGCTCTCAACTCGAGCGTTACTCACAACGCCTTGAGGAACTCAATTTCCTGCTCTCCAGAGAGGACATCATGAAGGACATGACTCAGTTCATGAGCCTATCAAAAGAGCACGCCGATGTAAGTGCTGTGTCAGCTCCCTTTGAGCGCTGGAAAAGACGCAACGCAGACAAAGAGGAGGCTTTATCTATTCTCCAATCAGAGGCTGGAGCACAGGGCGTTGATTTGCAAAACCCCAGCTCAAATGAAATGTTTGATATGGCCAAAGATGAGATAGCATCCGCAGATGTTGAGTTGCTCCAGTTGGAGGCACAGTTGCAACGAATGCTCTTGCCTAAAGATCCGGACGACTCGCGTCCGGCCTATTTGGAGATTAGAGCTGGAACAGGGGGGGACGAATCGGCCCTTTTTGCAGCTGATTTGCTGCGAATGTACACCCGTTTTGCAGAGCGCATGGGGTGGCGAGTAGAGCTAATGAGTGAGTCACAAAGCGAGCTCGGCGGATACCGCGAAGTGGTGATTCGCATCGACGGGACGAACGTGTACGCGCGACTCAAATTCGAGTCAGGAGGGCACCGTGTACAAAGGGTCCCTACAACTGAGACGCAAGGCAGAATTCACACAAGCATGTGCACAGTTGCTGTGCTGCCTGAGCCTGATGAGGCGGTTGCCGTGCAAATCAATCCTGCAGATTTAAGAATTGACACATTTCGAGCCAGCGGGGCGGGAGGTCAGCATATCAATAAAACAGATTCCGCGGTACGCGTTACCCACCTACCCACAGGAATCGTTGCTGAATGCCAAGACGATCGCTCTCAACACAGAAACAAAGCGCGAGCTCTGCAGGTCTTATCTGCCAGATTGCAGGAAAAAGAGCGCTCTGAGCGCGCAGCCAAAGAGGCAGCAACCCGAAAAGGGCTAATTGGAAGTGGCGATCGAAGTGAGCGAATCAGGACATACAACTTTCCCCAAGGCAGGCTCACCGACCACCGCATTAATCTGACTCTCTACAAACTGAGCTACATCTTAGAGGGGGATATGGAGGAGGTAATGATAGCCTTGGAACAGGCAAGGCAGGCCGAGCAATTAGAAGAGTTGGAAGTGGGCGGACTTTATAAATAAATGTTTAGCCATAAACTTGTAACTGATTTAATTTTGATATGGTGATCAAAGAGGCTATCACCTGGGCCCGCGCTGTGGGGTTAGAGAAAAGCGATGCTGAAATTTTGTTGCTCCACTCTTTAGGGAAAAATACCAGTGACAAAGCTTTTTTGATTGCACATGACCAAGACTCCCTAAGCGAGGATCAGGAGAGTCAGTTTGCACAACTTGCAAAGAGGTCGCTCCTAAATGAGCCCGTCGCCTACATCTTAGGACGCAAGGAGTTTTACGGTCTCAACTTTAAAGTCACCCCCGCTACCCTAATACCCAGACCTGACACAGAGACCCTAGTTGATTGGGCGTTAGAGTCTTTAAAAAAGCTTGAGGACCCAACAAAAGTGCCCACAGTGCTCGATCTTGGAACGGGCTCAGGGTGCATAGCCATTGCGATCAAACACCACCGTTTTGATTGCCGTGTTTGGGCAACGGACATTAAAGAAGATACCCTTGGGGTGGCTTTTCATAATTCAAAAGAATTAAAAACCGAGATTTGCTTCTTGCAAGGCTCCTGGTACGAGGCGCTTGCACGGCTAGGCCTTGAGGCGTCTTTTGATCTCATTGTCTCAAATCCTCCCTACATCCAGGCCCAAGATCCCCACCTAAAAGCGTTAAGTTTTGAGCCAATTGAGGCTTTGGTGGCCAAGCAAGACGGTCTTGGGGAATTAGGAGTTATAGCGGCTGGAGCCCTCAAGTATCTGCGCCCCGGTGGATGGCTTTTGATGGAGCACGGCTTTCAACAAGGACGTGATGTTCAAGCCTTGTTGGCAAGTTGTGGGCTCACCAACGTTCAAAGTCGCAGTGACATCGCGGGAATTTGTAGGTGTACTGGTGGACAGCGCCCAAAGGTGGAATAATAGGGACTTATTTATTTTTAGCCAGTGGAGAGTCCCCAAATGAGTGATGTACATCAACAAATCGATTCCCTCGTCAAAACCAACGATATCGTTCTTTTTATGAAAGGTAATGCCAATTTCCCCATGTGCGGATTCTCTGGGCGAGCCATTCAACTCATTAAAGCCTGCGGAGTGGACACGCATAGCGTTAAAACGGTCAATGTACTTGATGAGCCTGATATTCGCCAAGGTATTAAAGAATATAGCAATTGGCCCACAGTGCCACAGCTTTATGTGAAAGGTGAATTCATTGGCGGCTCAGACATCATGACCGAAATGTATGAGTCAGGAGAGCTGCAAAAGGTGCTCGTGTCTTGATTT
>DAIUEA010000248.1:0-3643 GCA_036845365.1 Limnohabitans sp.
GTTGTTGCAGTTGGGCAAAAAGTACCAGCTTGGGCACAGAGTGGGTGGGACGAGTTTTACAAACGCTTTCCTGCTGAATTCAAAGTAGAGCTTAAGAGCGTTAAAGCCGAGCCAAGGGGCTCCAAAAGCGTTCTCCAACTGATGGAGTCTGAGGCACAGCGCATCCAAGCCGCTATCCCTAAGGAGGCCTACATCATCGCATTAGATGAGAGGGGTGAGAGCCTATCAACGGAGCAACTGAGTAAGGCACTCTCCACCCTTCAAGATTCAGTTCGCGACGTGGCTTTGCTGATCGGTGGACCAGATGGCTTGAGTCCTCAACTAAAATCTTCTTCAAACATGGTCCTAAGGCTCTCAGACTTAACACTCCCCCATGCCATGGTCCGCGTCATTCTCATTGAACAGTTGTACCGAGCCTGGTCCATACTAACCCACCACCCGTATCACAGAGAGTAGTGCCACTCAGATGTTCCAACCTTCGTCCGAATCTTTGTCCGAGCCCTTTATATATCTTGCCTCTCAAAGTCCAAGACGAGCGCAACTACTGGACCAACTGGGGGTTAAGTACAGGTTGTTGCGACCAGACCCCCATGAGGACAGCGAAGCCCTTGAGGTTGCGCTTGCCAAGGAGCCACCAGTTGACTATGTTCAAAGGGTTACCCAATTAAAGCTTTGCGCTGCTGCAAAGCGGCTTATTCAAAGAAATAAGCAAGATTCTTTAAGCGAGGAATTCCCTTTGGCACCGATTCTTTGTGCGGATACCACTGTTGCCTTAGGAGAGCGAATCATGGGTAAGCCGCAAAACGATTCAGATGCGGCGCAGATGCTTGTGAGCTTGAGCGGCCAAACCCATACAGTGTTCACCTCTATTTGTATCACTCTGCCAAGTTGGAGCGAGTTGCACAAAATGATTGCAATTGTTGAAGAACAAGTTGGGCAACTACCCGGTCAAAGCCTGGGAGAGGGCTCTATGAAGCCCTATTTTTTAGGCGCACTGAGTACCTCTTTAGTGGAGTTTGAGACGCTCACGGAGCCGCAAATTCAGGCCTACATTCAATCGGGTGAGCCAACAGGCAAAGCAGGCTCCTACGCAGTACAGGGTAGGGCTGCTTCTTTCATTAAAAAAATTGAAGGAAGCTACTCTGGGATAATGGGTTTGCCTTTATTTGAGTGCGCCCAAATCCTTCGAAGCCTGGGTTATTTGGTGCCTTAAATTGTTTGAAAAAATTTCAACTACATTAATTCAAATGCAAAAAGAAATTTTAATCAATTGGGCTCCCCATGAAACGCGTGTTGCGGTTCTTGAGCAAGGCGCCGTTCAAGAAATGCATCTTGAGCGAACCTTAGAGAGGGGCTTGGTGGGTAACATCTACATGGGTAAGGTAGCAAGGGTGCTGCCCGGCATGCAATCTGCCTTTATAGATGTTGGGCTAGAGCGGGCCGCTTTTTTACATGTCGCTGATCTTCAAACCGTAATTGCAGCCAGGCACTCTGAGCCGTTAAGCCAAGACGCAGTGCAGGTTCCCATTGAGAAACAAGTTTTTGAGGGGCAAACTTTAATGGTTCAAGTCATTAAAGACCCGATCGGAACTAAGGGCGCGAGACTCACCACACAAATCAGCATAGCGGGTCGCTTGCTTGTCTTTTTGCCTCAAGATGAGCACATAGGGGTGTCTCAAAAAATTCCTCTAGACCAGAGAAATGCACTCAAAGATAGACTGCAAAAGCTGGTTCTAAGCCTAAATACCTTCTCTAGTGCAGATAAACCCAGCATTGACAAGGCGACGTCTAACGATCATCCTATCCCTGATAAGTCCCCCCCGCGGCCTCAAAGTCAGCTGACATGGGGCGGTTTTATTTTAAGAACAAACGGGGAAGATGCAAGCGATCAAGAGCTGTTGGAGGACATTACCTACCTTAGAAAGGCGTGGCTTCGTATCAAAGACCTCTCAACTAAACTGCCCCCCAAATCGATGGTCCACCAGGACCTAAACCTTTTGCAGCGTGTTTTAAGGGACTTTGTCGATGAGCAAACCAAGTCAATCAAAATTGATTCCCGTGAGCAGTTCGAACGTTTGAACGACTTTGCCCTTGAATTTATGCCTGCAGCCGCCTCAAAGCTTGAAAGGTACACGGGGGAGCGACCGATATTTGACCTCTACAACATAGATGACGAGGTCAATAAAGCGTTGGGCAGGAGAGTTGATCTTAAATCCGGGGGCTACCTTGTGATTGATCAAACCGAGGCGCTCACGACTGTGGATGTCAATACCGGAGGGTTTGTAGGGGCTAAAAATTTTGACGATACGATATTTAAAACCAACCTCGAGGCCGCTGGCGCAATAGCGCGTCAACTAAGACTTCGCAATTTGGGCGGAATCGTGGTGGTTGATTTCATTGATATGCTCAAGTCAGACCACCAAACAGCTGTGCTGGCAGAGTTTCAAAAACATTTGAGCAAAGACAGAGTTAAAACTGTAGTGAGTCACTTCTCATCCTTAGGCCTCGTTGAGTTGACAAGAAAGCGAACGCGCGAGTCGTTGGCTCAGCTGCTTTGTAAACCATGCGATATATGTTCGGGAAAAGGTATTGTAAAAACGGCTCGCAGTGTTGTTTATGATATTTTTAGAGAAATACTCAGGGAGGCTCGGCAGTTTAATCCAGCTCAAATAAAAGTGATGGCTGCGCCCGAGGTGATAGAGCTGATGATGGAGGAGGAAAACCAGCACTTGGCAGGACTGAGTGAGTTTATTGGCAAACCCATCTCACTCAAGCCCGAGTCTGGTTTGGGTCCAGAGACTTACGATATTGTGCTTTTATAAAAAGGGTCTGAAGCTTTGAATCCGATACCCATTTTGACGTACCATCAAATCGGGGACGCACCCGCTAGGGGCACCCCTATGAGGAGTTTGTACGTGAGCGAGCGAGGATTTAAGCGCCAGATGTGGATCTTAAAAAGACTGGGCTACACGGGACTAAGTATGAGTGAGTTGCAGCCCTATTTACAGGGCAAGAAATCCGGGCGTGTGGTGGGCATAACCTTTGATGATGGGTACTTAAACAATTTAACACACGCCGCACCCATACTCAACTTCTTTAACTTTTCAGCAACCTGCTACGTTGTAAGCGGTTTGATTGGGACTACGAACAGTTGGGACGAAGAGCTTGGGGTGCCAAGCGCTCCCCTGATGAACATCGAGCATTTGAAGGAGTGGTTAAATAGGGGCCATGAAATTGGCTCTCACTGCGTAACACATTCAAGTCTCTTAAAGATCACAGATGAGCGGGCAAGATTTGAAATTGAGGACAGTAAAACTCAACTAGAAAGGATCTTGGGCGTACCCGTTCGTCAGTTTTGCTACCCATACGGGGACTACGCAAAGGGTCATCTCGAGTGGGTCCGTCGCGCAGGATACTGGGCTGCAACGACTACGAAAAGGGGGCGTGTTTTGGGCGCAATCAGGGAGGATTATAAGATGAGGCCCCAAACTGAGGGGAACCCTTTGCACAAACTTGAACGTGATTCTCAGACAGCAATTGTGCAGCACGGTGAAAGTGAAAAAGATCAAATCCGTGTTCAAATAAACAATCAAACCATAAAGGACGAGACTCACAAAAGCGCTTCCTGGACAGGCAACAGTGA
>DAIUEA010000249.1:0-3639 GCA_036845365.1 Limnohabitans sp.
AAATTAGACCATCTTCAAAAGTTCAAGACTTGGAGCTACGAGATCACTAGCCGGTTGAGTGCGGACAGGATTGAGGAGCTTAGACAAAAGCAGCGTAAATCTGACGAAATTTATGGCCGATTGAAAGTTGTGTTAGATCAATTAAAACCCACAGGTAAAGTAAGAACTGCTGCTGCGAATGCGAAATGGTTGGAGGTAAATCCTAAAAAAGATCCTGTCTTGAGAGCGGGAGATAAAGTGTTTATCCCCTCAAGACCTAAAACAGTTCGAGTCATGTCTGCAAACGGATCCATTTGCGAAGCACCTCACAAAGGTGGGCTGCACGCAACGAATTATGTGAAGGCCTGTCAGACCGAAATGAGCGGAGCTTGGGCCTGGGTTGTTCAACCTGACGGGGTCGTTTTTTGAAGATGGGCTTGAGTAGTTGGAATCCGGCTGTTCAAGCTGAGCCTGCACCGGGTGCTTGGATTTGGGCTCCCGACTGGGCAAGCGAAGTGCCGGAGCAGTTCAGCGAGAGCTGGGCAAAATGGTTGGCCACACAAGGTGTTTCAACTCAGATTGATTCGGAATCTTTTCCATTGCTGTTTAGGCAGGTGGAGCCTGCTGAGCCAGAGCAGCTTAGTCCACTCAAAATAACAGACCGTCAATTCGACCCCAAGGCAACCGCCAGCGACTGGGGTTATACGGGGCTTTTGCAGACTCCAACTGCAAGGCTCAGAGGGACAGGGACCTATTCCACAAACATTCAAAGTGTAAAGCCCTACACCATATGGAATAACTTTCTGCAACCCTTTGATTGGCTGGAGACCGGGTTTAGATATACCAGCGTAAACGATATGCCGTACAACACAGGTGATTGGAGTCAAACTTACAAAGACAAAAGCTTAGATGTGAAGGCGCGCGTCAACGCCGAGTCTGATTTTTTGCCAGAGCTTGCCATTGGAATTAGGGACATTGCAGGAACAGGTTTGTTTAGCTCTGAGTATGTAGTGGCTAACAAACGGCTTGATCGGCTTGATTTTAGTTTAGGCTACGCGACAGGTGAGATGGGGGGGAGGGACAATATCCGTAACCCACTGGGTGGCAGATTTTCCGCTAGACCCACCCAGGTCGTAGGCCTGGGTGGAAACTTCTCTCCCAATGTCTGGTTTCACGGACCCGGATCCCTTTTTGGGGGCATTCAGTATGACACCCCAATTCAAAATTTAATATTGAAAGCCGAGTACGACGGCGACAATTACCAAAACATTTTCGGTGGCCCACTCATTGTAAAAAGCCCCATTAACTTTGGCTTGGTCTACAGCCCTGCAAAATTTGTAAACCTTTCTTTTGGCTTGGAAAGAGGAAATACGGTATCTTTTGGTATCACCCTTTATACGGATTTATCTAATTTGACGATGCCAAAGTTAGCAGATCCACCACTT
Organism: Limnohabitans sp.; assembly: GCA_036845365.1. Lineage (GTDB taxonomy): Bacteria > Pseudomonadota > Gammaproteobacteria > Burkholderiales > Burkholderiaceae_C > Limnohabitans. Next base: position 1,425 of record DAIUEA010000249.1, read on the forward strand.
CCCCCAGTCAATACGTTTCGCCCTAACGTGCAACCCAATTGGAATAAGACTGCGATTGATATTCAGGATCAAACGCAGTGGAGAGTCAACCAAATATATGAGAACAATCGCACCATCGTGGTCGATGCAAGTCAAACTCTCGCCCCTTATCCTACGCCCCGTGTTGATAAGGCAATGACGATCATCAACAGAGATGCGCCTGAGCATATCGATACAGTCAAGATAGAAAACAGAAGCGCTGGTAGTATTTTGGCAACTGAGACAATTGATAGAAATGAGTGGATAAGAGCTCAAACACAACCGGCAAGAACACAGGAGATCATTGACCCAGTGCATGTCTCTTATGATCTTAACCCCACTCAGGGCGAGCCTAGGTTGACACAAAAAGTCGCCCCGTCCTTTAAGCTAGAGCCTGGGCTGGACTTTATCGAGACTCTACAAGGTCCTGGAAGCTTTCTTATTTATCAGTTCTCTCTTGCATTGTGGTTAGAGGCACAGTTGCCTTATGAATTCAAGGTAAAAGGTCTTGAGCGCGCTCGACTTGCCAATAACTACAACATTTACAATGTACCCTCTAATTCTCTGTTACCTGCCGTGCGTACCAACCAGCAAAAGTACTACACCACATCTGAGCTCACCATGAGTAACCTGAGCTTGATTAACTCTCAAAGACTCTCGCAAAACTGGTATGCATCGGGTTATGCGGGTTACTTAGAGGAGATGTTTGGCGGAGTAGGTGCAGAGGTTTTGTACAGGCAGCCCGGTAGTCCTTTTGCGACCTCAGTTGACGTCAACCGAGTATTTCAGCGCAGTTTTATGCAGGACTTTAGCTTTCAAAACTACCGAATCAATACGGGCCACTTGACGCAGCACTGGATTACGCCTTTGAGAGGCATACAAACCTCTATTTCTTACGGGCAGTATCTTGCGGGGGACAGGGGAGCTACTTTCGCCGCTACTAAAATCTTTAACAACGGTGTGGCTGTTAAAGCGTTCTTTACAAAAACCAATGTCTCTGCTGCAACTTTTGGAGAGGGTTCGTTTGATAAAGGGGTTATGCTCAGCGTACCTTTTGATGCATTTAATTTGTCGTCTAGTCCCTTTACCGGTTACTTCTTGTGGGAGCCGGTTGTGAGAGACGGTGGACAAATGCTCCACCGTCCGGTTGACCTGTATATGGAGGAGAGTAGGTGGGTGTCCCCGGATGTGAGGTCCTTTGGACCTGCAGCTGCGCCCAACTCGCAGCTCGCACCGGATGATCAAATAGAGCCTCGCTTAAGACCTCACTAAGACCTCACTAAGACCTTAATAAGGCCTCACTAAGGCCTTATTAAGGTAAGGGCAGAGTTGATGCGAAAGGGCGGAATCTTTTGCTTTTAATTTAAGTTTTGTATGAGTTAATCAACGAGTGATCAGAACCGATTTACACAAAGGCATATCTATGAACAGAAATCATCCCTCCCCCAAACGCGTTGCGGTTGTCACCGGTGGCGCTCGTGGTATTGGACTAGAAATTGGCAAATGGTTCTTAGCCAACGGGTACAAGGTGGCGTTGATTGACGTGGAGGTGGGAACACTAGACGCCGCAGTGAAAGAGCTGGCCCGTCCCGATGATTTAATGGGAATTGACTGCGATGTCTCAAATTTCTCGCAGGTGCAAAGCGCATCTGAAAGCATTTTGAGTAAATTCGGACGCATTGATGCCTTGGTGAACAATGCGGGCGTAGCCATTTTTAAGCCTGTGTTAGAGACCACCTTCGCTGATTGGAGAACGGTGATGTCCACCAATTTAGACGGGGTTTTTATTTGCTCTCAACTATTTGGTGCCTTAATGGTCAAAGCAGGTCAGGGTTGCATTGTCAACATTGCCTCTATTTCAGGGTTTAGGGCTAGCACACTGCGCACGGCTTACGGCACCAGCAAGGCTGCCGTTATTCAATTGACCAAACAGTACGCCGTCGAGTTGGGCAACGTGAATGTAAGGGTGAACGCGGTTGCACCAGGGCCGGTCGAGACCGATATGGCTAAAAAAGTGCACACCCCCGAAATTCGAGCAGACTACCGCGACCATATCCCCTTGGGTAGATACGGAACGACGCTAGAAATAGCTGCAACAGTTGGTTTTTTGTGCAGCGATGCCGCGTCCTATATCAACGGGCAAGTGATTGCGGTGGACGGGTGCTTTGAGGCGACGGGGGTGGGCGTCACAACCCTT
>DAIUEA010000250.1:0-3638 GCA_036845365.1 Limnohabitans sp.
CCCTAATCCTACCGGCAGGTGGGGCCTCGCTTTGTTGGCTATTGGTGATGAGTTTGTGGTTACCCCCAGTGGACTATGCGCGTAGCTATGCAGCCTTTGCTCGACTCATACATGCAAGCACAGGCGAGAGTAGGTGTGTTTACGCATGGAAACTCAATAGGGCTGAGATGATAGCTCTTGAGTATCATGAACACATCAAACTAGTTGATTTCCAAAAAAGCGATCAGATACTTAACTCTTTACTCGACCAACTGAGAGATCATCCGAGCAACTCAAACCCACAGTGCAATTGGGTTTTAACCAACGGTGAGCACAAAGAGGAAATCCTAAAGATCATCAACAAACACCAAGCCGGTAATTGGCAACTGTACAAAACAATTAGGAAGCCCTCTGACCCTGATGAGGATGTGGTGATCTTTAGGCATACACTATGAGCCCGCCTCCTGCGCCCGGGCATGTTCCGTATGCTGTCGATCTGGACAAGGGTGCGAAATCTGAGAGGGCGCTGATTTTTAGCCACGCCATCACAGTGTGGGTTGGACAACTTGCGGTGATGAGTTTTGGCATCACGGATACAGTGGTTGCCGGGCGTTTTAGCGAACACGCGTTGGCCACTTTGTCTATTGGGTCTGCATTTTATATTACGGTTTACGTTGCATTGATGGGGCTTTTGCAAGCCCTTTTACCCGCTCTGTCTGAGCTGCGAGGGTCGGGTAAAGCTCACGCGCTAGGCGCCACCTTCAGACAATCTATCTACCTCCTTTTGCTCGCAAGCTTGCTGGGTGTTGCAGCCCTTTTGTCCCCCCATTTTATTTTTGAGCGAACACAAGTACCTGCAACTCTTCGCTTAGAGGCGCAAAACTATCTGAGCATCCTTGCTGCTGCGCTCCCGCCTGCACTGTTTTTTAGAATGTTCAGCACGCTGAACCAAAGTTTGGGTAGACCACAACTGGTTATGTGGGTGCAAATTGCTGCGCTGGGCGTAAAAATCCCTCTCTCTTTAATACTCACCCTGGGGGTGGGCAGCTTTGAGGGTTTAGGTGTGAGTGGATGTGCGCTTGCTACATTGATTGTGAATTATCTGATGATGGGGCTTGCGCTTGTTTTGCTTAAAACCCAAAGTCTTTACAAGCCCTACAAAATCTGGGCTCCTATGGAGGCCATCCACTGGGGCGAGATTGCAGCATTGGCAAGACTTGGGGTACCAAACGCATTAAGTATTACGGTCGAAGTAACTTCCTTCACGTTGATGGCTTTTTTTATTGCAAGGCTAGGCACACTCGCCTCTGCGAGCCATCAAATAGTGGCCAACTTTGCAGCGCTCATGTACATGGTCCCTTTATCGCTCTCGATTGCAACCAGCGCTCGAGTTAGTTACTGGATTGGCGCAGGAAAAAGAAATCTTTCGACTCAGGCTGTCAAAATTGGATTTCAAAATGTTCTGCTCATGGCCCTAATCAACATTACCATGGTCGCTTTATTTAGGAACCAGATAGCCGCCCTTTACGCACCTAACCAAGCGGTGGCTGAGCTCGCAGCAAGCATGCTTGGATGGCTGTGCCTTTTTCACATAGGCGACTCGCTTCAGGTGCTTTGTTTCTTTACTTTGAGGTGCTTTAAGATCACCCTAAAACCCCTCTTAATTTATAGCGTTATGCTTTGGGGAGTTGGTCTTTTTGGGGGCTACACACTCGCCTATCAAGGGCTTGGCCCAGTACTTCCACTTTTAAATCCAGTTGCATTTTGGATCACAGCTAGTTGCGCGCTCTTGATCAGTGCCTTTATGCTCATCACGCTATTGGTGTTGGCTGAGAGAAGTTACAAATCCAAACAAGATTAAATTGACCCTAGGGAAAAACCAAGCCTACTCTACACTTACTAGCTCGGTTGAATTTTTCCTCACTCTTTCACGGGGAATTCGAATGCTAAAAGTAGATCCCTTTCCGAGTTGACTGGAGATGTTAAGCGAAGAGTCATGTCTTTGGGCAACGTGTTTCACAATAGCCAGTCCAAGCCCGGTGCCCCCACTGTCCCGGGATCTGCTTCTGTCGACCCTGTAAAAACGTTCGGTTAACCGAGGAATGTGCTCGGGTGCGATACCTGGTCCAGAGTCGTTCACGGTAAACTCGATCTCGTTCGTTAGCAGTTGGGTGAGTGAAACGTTGATGGCCCCACCCTCAGGGGTGTAACGCACAGCGTTGCTCACCAAATTCGTCATCGCGCTAAGGAGTTCGTTGCGAGAGCCAGCAACTTCACAATTTTCGTCCTCAAGATGCCAATCAAACTTTATTTGTTGACCTGTATGTGGGAATAAAAGTTGAGAAAGTGAAAGTGCTTCTTGGTTGCACTGACTCCAAAGCACCATAAAAGGGGTCCACTCAGATTTGCTTGGCACGGGGGAGCCCTCAAGCTTTGAGAGTGTCAACAAATCGTTGACGAGTGTTTGCATGCGAGTGGCCTGCGTAGACATCAACTCCAAATAGCGATGTCTCTCCTCATCGCTGACGGGGAGAGTGAGGAGCGTCTCAACAAAACCGGCCAACACCGTCAACGGCGTTCTAATCTCGTGGGATACGTTGGCCACAAAATCTCTGCGCATGACCTCTGCTTGCTCAAGCTGGGTGATGTCTCTAGAGAGTAATAAACGGCGCCCCTCTCCATACGGAAATATCTGTATAGAGATCATCATAGGAATCTCGGGTCTGCTGTCTCGGGACTGAATTACGATTTCTTGTTGAGTCTCAAAGTGCTTCAAGTAATTACTAAAAATAGGGTCGCGCACCAAATTTGCAATCAGCTGCATGACGTCCTTTTTCATATCAATACCCAGTTGATATGCGGCTGTTTGATTACACCACTCAATGCGAGACTCTGAGTCTAGCAGTACGACTCCGTTAGGGGAGACTTGGATTGCAGATAAAAAATCATTGAGGCGTAGGATGTTGTCTGCATTTATTTTTTTCTGCGCACGCAACAAACGCCCCACTCGCTCGATGATATTTATGTGTGCCCCAACCGCTCTAGGAATAATCTCCCGATCAAGGTCAAGCTCTGTGTCTCTTAGCCATTTAAGGACATTTTTTATTTTGTACTGATCAAACAAGCACCAAAAAATGGCGACAAAAAACATCCCCGCACAAGCACCAAGGGGAACCCCTGGTAAGAGTTGATAACCTGCAAAACCACCTAATAAAAGTAGCAGTGTGAGACTTAAAAGATGTCCCAGCATTACTAAACGGCGTGCGAGCTTACAGTCAACCTATATCCTGCGCCTCTAACCGTCTCAATCATTGCGCCCGCCTCTCCAAGTGCCTCTCGTAGACGTTTAACGTGCACATCAACAGTTCGCTCCTCGATGAAGACGTGGTCTCCCCATACTTTATCCAACAGCTGGGAACGCGAATGGACACGCTCGGTGTGGTGCATAAAGAAGTTGAGGAGTTTAAACTCCGTTGGCCCCATTTTTAGCGACTGTCCAGCGTAAGTGACTCTATAGGAAGAACCGTCTAAACTAAGCGCCCCTACAGCGACGCTTTCTGCGACTTGCTCCGGTGCTCTGCGTCTTAAGACCGCGCGAATTCGGGCCAACAACTCTTGAGTCGAGAAAGGTTTAGTGATGTAGTCATCTGCGCACGCGT
>DAIUEA010000251.1:0-3567 GCA_036845365.1 Limnohabitans sp.
GAGTTATCCTATAACAACCTTGCCGACGCTGATACGGCTTGGGAGTGCGTGAAAAGTTTTAAAGACATTGCATGCGTCATCGTGAAACACGCTAACCCCTGCGGAGTGGCAACGGGTCATAACTCTCTTGAAGCCTACCAAAGGGCCTTTAGTACCGACCCTACTTCTGCTTTTGGAGGCATCATTGCATTTAACTCAAGCCTTGACGCCACAACCGCTCAAGCGATAAGCGAAAAATTTGTTGAGGTTTTAATTGCCAGTGACTTTAGCGAAGAAGCTCTCCGCGTTTTGGCAAAAAAACCCAATGTCAGAGTTTTAAAAATTGATTTCAGTTACTCACAAAGTTCAGAGCACACTTTGCCCGACCCCGCCTTGAGCCAGTCTTTTGCGCTTAGCACCTCTCAGATGGATGTCAAACGAATTGGTGGGGGCTTATTGGTTCAAACCGCTGACACTCACCTGTTGGATTCAAAAGACTTAAAGATCGTCACAAAGGCTTTACCCACACCTGAGCAAATTCAAGATATGCTTTTTGCTTGGAAGGTTGCAAAATTTGTGAAGAGCAATGCAATCGTGTTCTGTAAAAACGCAATGACCTTGGGCGTGGGAGCTGGGCAAATGAGCCGATTGGACTCAGCCAAAATTGCGTCTATTAAAGCCGAGCACGCTGGACTCTCACTCAAAGGCTCGGTTGTAGCAAGCGACGCGTTCTTTCCTTTTAGGGACGGGCTAGATGTGGTCGTCAGTGCTGGCGCCACTTGTATTATTCAACCAGGGGGTTCCGTTAAAGACCCAGAGGTCATTGAGGCTGCGAACGAGCACGGCGTGTGCATGGCGTTCTCATCGGTTCGCCATTTTAGGCATTAACCGAACACTAGCTAATCAAACACCAGCTGACGCGGGCCTTTTAGTAGAGCGTTCTCAAGTTTTCTTCAGCTTGCTCATTACTTCATGCGCAGCAGTAATGGTGTGCTCAATATCACTTTGAGTATGCGCGGCGCTCACGAAACCCGCCTCATAAAGAGCTGGGGCAATGTAGACTCCTCTATCTAGCAAGCCGTGAAAGAGTTGATTAAACATGGCTCCGTCACTCTTCATCACCTGCCCGTAATTGGTGGGGAGCTCGGGTAGTAAGAAAAAACCAAACATTGCGCCTTGGCAGTCTGCACAGAAATCTAGATTCAAATCTTTAGCGACCTTACTTAAACCACTCACCAACATCTCAGTTGTCTCTGAAATGGAACTCCAAAAACCCGGTCGCTGAATCTCTCTTAGCGTTGCAAGACCACAGGCAGTTGCAACCGGGTTTCCACTCAACGTACCCGCTTGATAAACGGGGCCTAGCGGGGCAAGTTGCTCCATAACGGCCTTGGAGCCGCCAAACGCTGCGAGCGGCATGCCTCCGCCAATTACCTTTCCCATCACCGTCACGTCGGGCTTAAAGCCTGGAATCTGAGCCGCGTAGATGCTTTGCGCACCTCCAAGTGCAACCCTAAATCCAGTCATCACTTCATCAAAAACCAAAAGTGCACCGTATTTTGTGCATAACTCGCGACACCGCCTCATGAACTCCACACTGGCCCTCACAAAATTCATATTGCCGCAAATGGGTTCAATCATGACGCAGGCCAACTGCTCGCCGTACAAGGAGAAAGCCTCCTCGAGTTGAGCAATGTTGTTGTACTCAAGGACAAGGGTATCTTGCACAACCTCATTTGGAACCCCTGCGCTGGTGGGATTTCCAAACGTTGCAAGTCCAGAGCCCGCCTTCACCAGTAAAGCATCTGCGTGACCGTGGTAGCAGCCCTCAAATTTAATAAACTTAGTGCGTCCTGTCGCCCCCCTTGCCAAACGAAGAGCGCTCATACCGGCCTCGGTGCCTGAGCTCACCAGTCGCACCATCTCCATGGAGGGAACCAGTTTTAGAATCTCCTCAACCAACTCGACCTCGCGCAGTGTTGGCGCTCCAAAGGAGAACCCGTCTTTAAGGGCCTCTTGTACGGCTTGCAAGACGACCGGGTTTGCATGACCCAGTATCATCGGCCCCCATGAGCCAATGTAGTCAATGTACCTCTGGTCGTTTACGTCCCAAAAATAGGCGCCCTGAGCGCGCTTTACAAACCGAGGCGTCCCTCCAACAGCCTTGAAAGCTCGCACGGGTGAGTTGACACCGCCGGGGATAACCGCTTTAGCGCGATCAAAGTAAATTTGATTGAGGTCAGTCATATTTCTGAAGTAAAGATTAGGGGTCTGTGCTGCAACAATGTCCACGCGACACACTCGAAGCTTACATTATGATTCAAAACATTTAATGCCTGGTGGTGATTTTGGGCAGCCCAAAGTCCTCAGCGCCTGGGATCTCACCCTCAGGGTGATCTGAGTCCTCAGAGTCCTCAATATCGCTCATGCTTTGGGTCCAAAATAGCCTGTCTGGCAAAACTAGCCCCATACCAGGTTGGTAACCAGCAAGCAAACATCCGTCCAAATAATTGAGCGCCTCTTTGGTGGCTACTTCTAGATCACAGCCCACGGCAATCAACGCAGAAACTACTGCACTGAGCGTGTCCCCGGTGCCTGTGAATACAGCGTCTTGTCTCTCAAACTTTTCTGTAAGCAAAACGTTGTAAGGTGTGCAAAGTACGTTCTCGAAAGTTTGCGCATTGGGTGTCATTCCTGTGACCAATGAGTAAGGAACCCCTAACTCTCCAGCCGCCTTAGCAATCTCCCTTGGAGACGGCGCTCGAGCGTTGCTCCAATCCGGGAGCAACCATCTCGATAAAGTGCTGTAGTTGCCAATTAATAAAGTGGTCTGGGGCAAGATGAGTTCTCTGAAAGCATCCAAATAGGCCTCTATTTCATCATCATCCCACCAAGACAGGCTTGGCATGTAGGCGATAACGGGCAAATCTGCGTAATCCGCAGTTACCTCAGCTATCACGCTTAAAGCCTCTGGGCCGCCGCAAAAGCCGACTTTAAAGACCTGAACGTTCACATCCTCCAAAACAGCGCGCGCTTGTTCGCTCACACCCTCGGAGTCGATACAGACGTGGCTCAAAATTTCTGCCGAATCTTTGATGTAACAACCCGTGACCACAGGCAGGGTGTGCGCGCCTACAGAGTTACATGCCAAAATGTCTGCTGTGACGCCTCCGGCACCGCTTGGGTCGTTCGCATTGAAAACAAGAACGCACGGATAAGATGAGTCGCCATCATCGTCTTGTAGCTCGGTTGGGGTGGGATTATTTGATGTGCTCATAATTGATAGATACAATGGGCGTTTATTTAATGCCCTGACAAGGGAATTGTGCCGTATTTTTTGGAAGAAAATCTTGACTAAAACGTGGATGTGTTTAATTTGTGGGTGGATTTACGATGAATCAACAGGTGCACCCGATGACGGCATTGCTCCCGGCACCCCTTGGGAGCAAGTGCCCATGAATTGGACTTGTCCCGAGTGTGGTGCTCGCAAAGAAGATTTCGAAATGGTAGAAATCTAAGCTCATTTGCTTGGTTGGGCTTTGCGAGAAGGCGGTGTTGACCCAAAAGTCAAAAACATTGGGGGTAGAC